>NZ_JASDDA010000010.1:0-117727 GCF_030407645.1 Pseudoalteromonas sp. APC 3495
GAAAGAAGTTCACGAACTTCCATTTCTACTAGCTCAAGTAGCTCTTCATCATCAACCATGTCACATTTGTTCATGAATACAACGATGTAAGGAACGCCAACTTGGCGAGAAAGTAGGATGTGCTCACGAGTTTGTGGCATAGGACCGTCAGTCGCAGCAACTACTAAGATAGCGCCGTCCATTTGAGCAGCACCAGTGATCATGTTTTTAACATAATCGGCGTGACCAGGACAATCTACGTGTGCGTAGTGACGAGTAGGAGTATCGTACTCAACGTGTGAAGTTGAGATTGTGATACCACGCTCGCGCTCTTCTGGAGCGTTATCGATTGATGCGAAATCTTTAGCAACACCGCCGTATACTTTTGCAAGTACGTTAGTGATTGCTGCAGTTAGTGTAGTTTTACCGTGGTCAACGTGGCCGATTGTACCAACGTTTACGTGCGGTTTTACGCGTTCAAACTTTTCTTTTGCCATGACGGAACCTATCAGTTTTGTGTATCTAGATTACATATGAAAATAATCCACCATAGGTAGATTAAGTTAATTTTTTCAAATTTCAAATAGTTTTTTCTGACAGATAAAGGAAGTGTTTAAGGCGATTCGATTGACTGGTGCTGATAGGCAGATTTGAACTGCCGACCTCACCCTTACCAAGGGTGCGCTCTACCAACTGAGCTATATCAGCATCATCAAATTGGAGCGGGCAGCGGGAATCGAACCCGCATCATCAGCTTGGAAGGCTGAGGTAATAGCCATTATACGATGCCCGCTTTAAGGAACCTGTTCTTAAACTACCTCTAACCGTCTAGAATAAAGTGGTGGAGGGAGCTGGATTCGAACCAGCGAAGGCTGAGCCGTCAGATTTACAGTCTGATCCCTTTGGCCGCTCGGGAACCCCTCCACGATAATTCTTTACTAAGCACTTCCGGTAAAAGGAAAGTGGTGCCGACTAACCGAGTCGAACGGTTGACCTACTGATTACAAGTCAGTTGCTCTACCAGCTGAGCTAAGTCGGCACTGCTTTAGTACGGGGCGAGATTCTAGAGTAAGGTTTATTGGGATGCAACCAAAAAATTAAAAAAAATGTGATTTAATGCTTCAAATGCTCACTATTCGCGCAAAAAGCTGTTTTTTTGTTGTTTTTAACTCTTTTTAGCTAACTCATACCAGTAATTTAAGCCTTTCATTACTAGCATTGGGTCGAAAATACTCTGTGAAAAATGCCCTTGTAACAGCTGACCATAACCACCCGCAAAAATTAAGAGGCTATTTTTTGTCTTTAAATGCAATCTTGCTTGCTCAATGGCACCCATAGTTGCCACTAAGGCTCCGTTTTTTAACCCATTAGGGGTGTTTTTTCCAAGCTCATTAGCAAATGGCGTGTTTGCATCATCAAATACCCGCTGAGTATTTTGAGTGAGTGATGAGGTCATTAAATCAAGCCCAGGTAATATCCAGCCTCCTAGATGCTGCCCATCATTATTGAGAACGTCTATAGTAGTAGCCGTGCCAGCATCAACAACAATAGCAGCCGTATTAGGGTAAAGCGTATAACCGCTAATAAGCGCCAACCATCTATCTATACCCAAATTACCTACTTGCTGATACGCGCAGCGCAACCCACCAAGCTCACTACTAACCGTAGCCTCAAAACAATCAATATTATGCGTTTTGGCTTGCGCTAATAATTGTTTAAGTAACTCGCTACGACCAACACAAGCGTAAATAACAACCGTAATTTGCTGCCATGAAATATTATTAATATCACATGGCTGTATTTGCCCGTTTTCCCACAATACGGCTTTGAGTGAAGTATTACCTACATCAATTAACAATCTCATGCTTGCGCCTTTCTTAATGAAATCTCGCCGCCATAATAACTTTTTACTTCGCCGTCTTGGCGAATACGTACACCACCGTGCGCATCTATACCTTCACAAATGCCACGCCAACTACGATGCCCAGTATTAAGCTCTACCTGCTCGCCTGCAAACGCATTTAATGCATTCCATTGTTGATACATAGTTTGTAAGCCGTTCTCGCGATATTGCGCTAAGCGCTGCTCTAACCAATAAGTTAATGAAGCTACTAATTGATTTTTATCTAGCTGCTGGGTGTGCTGACTTAAATCTGTCCATGCTTGGTCAATGTGCTGACTTGCACTTTGTGGCATATTTAAATTAATACCAATTCCTATCACCAACTGACAGGGCCCTTGTGGTTGCCCGTCTAATTCAACTAATACGCCAGCGAGCTTTTGTTTGTTTATGTAAATGTCGTTTGGCCACTTTAACTCTACATCAATACCATAAAGTGCTTTTATCGCATCATACACCGCTAAACCAACCGCAATCGATACACCCATAGCGGCTTGTAAACCATCATCTAATCGCCAAAAATAGCTGTAGTATAAGTTGGCACCAAATGGCGATTGCCATACACGCCCTCGACGCCCCCGACCTGCTTGCTGCATTTCGGCAACGATTACCGTGCCCGACTGAAGTGGTGTTTTAGCCTGAATGCGGCGCATTAGTTCGCTGTTGGTTGAATCAATGAGCGGCTGCACTTCAATATTAGCGGTATTTTGCCCTAACTCAGCATAAAGCTGTTGTATTTTTTCCTGATTAAGTAATCCTACTTGGTTATTTAAGCAATAGCCTTTACCTGTAACTTTAAATACATCTAAGCCCATAGCTTGTAGGCTTTGAATGTGTTTACTAACAGCGGCACGACTAATTCCTAATTCCTCTCCTAAAGCTTGCCCAGAGACAAACCCGCCTTTATTAAGCGCATTTAAAATAGCCAGCTTGTTTCCATCAGGTGCTTTCATGCTGATTGCTCCAAAGAGATATGGCATTCATTGTGTTGATCAATTAACCGCACTTCGTGTTCTAAGTTTATGTTATAGCGCGCTAAAACAGTGTTTTGAATATGGGTGATCATGCTGATCAAATCATCCCCTGTACTGTGACCATGGTTAACGAGCACCAAAGCTTGCTGCTGATGCACTTCAATACCGGCAATCTTATATCCCTTTAATCCCGCTTGCTCTATTAACCACCCCGCTGCAACTTTATGATGACCGGCTCCGTGTGGGTAATGAGGTAACTCAGGAAACTGCGCAAGTAACGGCACTAACGCAGCATTCGTAATAATGGGGTTTTTAAAAAAACTCCCAGCATTAGCTAGTTTATAAGGGTCTGGGAGTTTGCTATTGCGTGTTTGTATCACCTGCTCACATACTTGCTGTGGCGTCGGGTTTTTTAGTTGTTGTAGCGGTCCATAACTGAGTACTGGTTGCCATATTTTTGGCAGTTTAAAGTGCACTTGGGTGATCACCGCTTTATTTTTTAACGCGTGTTTAAAAACCGATTCACGATAAGCAAAGTGGCATTGCTGATTAGTTAAAGATTTGAAGCAGTTGCTATTAATATCAAAATAGTCAACAGCTTCTATAAATTGTGCTATTTCTAAACCGTAGGCACCAATATTTTGCACTGGCGCAGCACCGACTGTGCCAGGTATGAGTGCTAAATTTTCAAACCCTGCTATGCTTTGCTCAAGCAAGTAAGTCACTAATTGATGCCAATTTTCACCGGCAGCCGCACTGACTAAAAAATCATTTTCCCGTTCAGTAATATTAATTCCTTGGGTCGCCATTTTAATAACCGTGCCAGCATAATCATTTAAAAAAATGGTATTACTGCCCTCCCCTAACAGACAAAAAGGCGCGTTAAAGCTCTGAGTTTGAAGCTGCGCTGAGTCGGTGATCTCAATAAAATTTTGGCATTGGCTACTTAATGCAAATGTATGTAGGGGTTGTAATGAGTGCGCCACAAGGGTCCTAAAGGTACCAGTAATTAATCGCTCTAGTTTAACTCATCGTCGCAAATTGCGCATCAGCTTGTAAAAATTGTTCAACCCACTGTGGCAATCATGTTATAAAACGGGTACTTTTTTATTTGTACTCAAGGTAATTATGAAAATCAAACCTCTTTTTTTAAGCCTCGCTATGGCCGGTATGTGCTCGCAAGTAATGGCTAGCGCTATTGATCAAAATTCCTACGCCAACCTTGATGATGTTATCACCACGCATTTAAACCTTGATTTAGACATCGACTTTGCCGATAAGCAATTAGAAGGTTTTGTTGAGCATACGCTACAATGGCAAAACGCGAAAAGCACAAAGCTAGTACTTGATACCCGCGATCTTGATATTGATAAAGTGATGTATCAAACAGCCAATGGCAATTGGCATAAAGCCAGTTTTAACCTTGCTAATCGCGACGATGTTAAAGGCTCAAAACTAACCATTACATTTAAAAGCCAAGCTGAAAAAGTCCGTATTTACTACAACAGTCGCCCAGAAGCGTCGGGCTTACAGTGGTTAACGCCAGAGCAAACAGCCAGTAAAACGCACCCGTTTATGTATAGTCAATCGCAAGCGATACATGCACGTAGTTGGATCCCTGTGCAAGATACCCCAGCAATGCGTGTGACTTATTCTGCACGTATTCATACCCCTGAAGATGTGCGTGCGGTAATGAGTGCCGATAATAAAGATGCCCTTTATAAAGACGGTGATTACCACTTCAATATGCCACAAGCAATTTCGCCTTACCTAATTGCGATTGGTGCTGGTAACTTAGAATTTAAAGCGATGTCTAAACAAACCGGTATTTTTGCTGAACCGACTATTTTGGATGCCTCAGTTGCTGAGTTTAATGACACCCAAGCGATGATCGACAAAACCAATGCGATGTATGGTGAATATGCTTGGGGTCGCTATGACTTACTTATGCTACCGCCTAGCTTCCCATTTGGTGGCATGGAAAACCCGCGTCTATCATTTATTACCCCAACCGTTGTTGCTGGCGATAAAAGCCTAGTTAACCTGATTGCACATGAGCTTGCTCACTCTTGGTCTGGTAACTTAGTAACCAATGCCACATGGGAAGACTTATGGTTAAACGAAGGATTTACCTCTTACGTTGAAAACCGCATTATGGAAGAAGTATTTGGTCGCGACCGTGCAGTAATGGAGCAAGCGCTTGATGCTGCTGGTCTGCGTGCGCAACTTAAAACCATTGATGCACCAGACACTCGCCTTAATTTAAAACTTAATGGCCGCGATCCGGATGATGCGTTTAGCTCAGTGCCTTACACAAAGGGTCAGCTATTTTTAATCTACCTAGAAGAAAAATATGGCCGTGATAAGTTTGATGACTTTGTTAAAACTTACTTTAATGAATTTGCGTTTAAATCGCTAACCACTGCGCAATTTGTGACTTACATCAAAGCTAACTTAATTGAAAAGTACCCTGGTGTAGTGAGCATGGATAAAGTGAACGAGTGGATTTTTGAGCCAGGTTTACCAAGTGATGCACCTAACCCTACCTCTGATGCGTTCGATAAAGTAGATGCTGCAACACAAGCATGGTTAAAGGGGGATACAACTGCCGCACAATTACCTACTGCAAATTGGACAGTGCATGAGTGGCTGCACTTTTTAAATAACCTACCGCGCGATTTAAGCATTGAAAAAATGACTGAATTAGACGGCGAGTTTAACTTAACCCAATCAACTAACGCAGAACGCGCATTTGCATGGTACATGCTAGCAGTGGGTAACGGTTACCAACCGATTTACCCTGCGCTTGATAAACACTTATCGGGTATTGGTCGTCGTAAGCTAATAGTGCCACTTTACAAAGCACTTATTACACATGGTAAAAAAGGCTGGGCACAAAGCGTGTACTTAAAAGCACGTCCGGGTTATCACCCACTTGCACAAGGTACCATTGACGCGTTATTTGAATAAATAATAGCGTTACCAATAAACTAAAAAGGGCCAATTTGGCCCTTTTTTAATGCTTAATTATTTTGTTACTTTATCTAAAAAAGCCTGCCTTTCAGCGAGCGTTGCTTGTTGCCACCAAAAGTCGAGCATATTTGCCGCACTTGGCATGCCTTTTCCATTAATTGGCGTAATCGGTTTAATGGGACGACTCGGTTTTTGCGGGCCCGCTGGGGTTGCTGTTGTTTGCTGGTTAAACTGTGCGCTTTGAACTTGTCGTTCGGCAATAATATTTAATGGCTTAGCTAAGGTGCTGCCTTTTGCTTTTAAACTCACTTGCGGTGCCTCAGCAAATACTTTTGCCGCTACCGCATTTTCAGCACGATTAAATACTAAGGTGTAATCTTTACCCGCTTCAATGGTTACATTCACCCAAAAAGGTTCTGACTCAATCACTTCATGATCGTCATAACCTAAGTCATATAAATCTGTGTATTTAAGTTTTAGCTGATAAGTACCCGGTGCTAATTCAACATCATCAACACGACTAAAAAGCGAACTTTCAATTATTCGTTCACCCACTTGCAAAGGAACAAATTCCTCAGGAAAGTGAATATTTTCTGCCAAACTCGATGCACTCACTAAGAGCGCCGCTACACTGCCTAATAATATTGATTTACGCATAATTACTCCTTTAGTTGATTTCAGTTTGACACTGCTAGCAAAATTTGTCATTAGTGACACATATATTAATCAAATAAATTAGAGTCATCATTATGAGCCAAGAGACTATTTTTACTAAAATTATTAATCGCGAAATTCCAGCAGATATTATTTACGAAGACGATGACACGCTAGCGTTTAAAGACATTAATCCTCAAGCGCCATTTCATGTATTAATTATTCCCAAGCAACCAATTGCCACTATAAATGATATAAATAATGAAAACTCACATTTAGTTGGTAATTTATACACGGTCGCCGCAAAACTGGCCAAGCAACACAACTTTAGCGATGACGGCTACCGCGTTGTGATGAACTGTAATGAACATGGTGGCCAAACTGTGTATCACATACATTTACATATGCTCGCAGGTAAAGAAATGGGCTGGCCTCCATACCAAGAAACTAAAAAAACGGCGCTATAGTGCTTAGTTAAATCTTAGATTAGTTTAAAAAAATCAAAAATACGGCGTTTTTCTTACTACACGAAAAAAAACAATTACTTATTTGCAACATTTTATGTTTAAATAATCGGAAATCGCACCTTTTCTCCAGTGAAATAATGATTTTCTAATACAAAAGGTGTGTAGGGATTGTGGTAAAATTAATTAGCCAGCTTTATAAAAGAGTAAAAAAACATGAGCAGTTCAGCCTTTTTGTTGTTAGATGAAGAACCAATTAACACTATTGGTATTAACGTTTTAGAGCCATTGTTAAAAACGCAAGGCCTTGACGTAACTACGGGTACAAATATTTTAGATGTTCCGGTAGGTACTCGCTTATTGTTCATTGAAACATCAAGTAAAGACGCATGGACAAAGCTAAAAGAGCAACTCGTTAATTTACGCATCAAGTGCGATATTGTGTTGTTCAATTTAGATGAAAACCCAGAGCTTGCTAATCGCGCATTACTTAGCGGTATTCGTGGTGTATTTTACACCACAGATAATGCCGATGTACTCATGAAAGGGATTCGTTTATTACTCGAAGATCAGCTTTGGTATCGTCGTGACATTATGTGTAATGCGCTTAACCGCATGCTGCAATTTAATAAAGATGCCCTGCATAAGCTAACTGATGGTGATATTGAACCAATAAAGCTAACGAAGCGTGAAAAAGCAATTATCTCGTTAATGAGTAATGGTTCTAAAAATAAAGAAATTGCTGAAGAGTTAAGTATTAGCCCGCATACGGTTAAAACTCATTTATACAGTGCATTTAGAAAAACTAAATGTCGTAACCGTATTGAATTACTTTCTTGGGCACAACAAAACATTCCTGACGAAATTCGTTAACGTTTGTTTGAATAAATACCATACAGGCACTTTAAGTGCCTGTTTTTATATCTTCTTTAAAAAACGCTGTTGGGGTCTTAATGCTCGACTCATTTACGCTTTATTTTGCCAGTATCGCCGTTATGACAGTGATGACGCTACTGAACTTTTTAACCTGGCGTACCAATAAGCATGTTCCCGGCACGTTACTTTATATTTTCTATCCTTTACTGCTATTAGCTGCCATTGTTAGTTTTGCGCTAATAGGCAAAATTCCTGATCAGATTGCCATTACCCTTGCTAATAACATGATGTTTTTAGCCTCTATTGTGCATTGTTTGTCACTGAGTCAATTTTTAAATTATCATGGTCGTGGCCTTAAGTTTGTTTGCCTATTTACAGCGCTCAGCGCTTTGCTGCTTGTTTATTTCACATTTTTACAGCCCTCAATGCGCTCACGGGTATATATTTCTGATTTGCAGCATATTGTAGAGGCCACTTTTTTATTATTTATATTTATAAAATATGCGCGAAAACCCTACCCTAACGCCAGTATTGTTTACATAATTATTTTAACTTTAGTTGCAGCAAGTTTTATTACCCGAAGCCTATTTATGGATGACATTGCACAACAGGATGCCATTTTAAATTCATGGTTTAACTCACTGTTATTTTTAAATAGTGTTATTGCCCCCATGTTCTATGCTGCAGGTATGGCGTTGTTATGTAATGAGCGCAGGGAATTACGACTTAATAAACTCACCGAAAAAGCTCATAAAGATTTAGAAATTCGCGGACTGTTTTTATCCACCATCAGCCATGAAATACGCACACCACTAAACGGCATATTAGGCAGTGCACAACTGGTATTAAATCAAACCAGCGACAGCCGTAACAAAGCCTATTGTGAGGCCATTATCAACTCAGCTGAGTCACTCAACTTACTGGTAGATAAAGTGCTGGAATATGCAAGCTTAGATCAGCACGACGAAGCCCTGTACGAAGAAGACATAGAGTTTAAAACGTGGCTGCAAAACTTATGTTTGCTGTTAAGCCCTCTGGCCGAACAAAAACAACTTAAATTTGAGCTCGCCTGTAATATCCCCGACAAAGCCTGTTACTACTGCGACCAACAAAAACTCAGACAAATTATTATTAACCTTGTCGGTAATGCGATTAAATTTACCGATACGGGGATGGTAAAAGTACAAATAGACTTAATTAATGAAACCCAGCTAGATCATACCCTTAAAGTAAGCGTACTCGATTCAGGCCCTGGTATTGAAAAAGATGAAATTGATTATTTAACTGAGCCCTACATTCAAAGCAGTGCCGGTAAAGAAAAAGGCGGAACAGGTCTAGGACTAGCTATAACCAGTCGCCTTCTCGATAAAATTAATAGCCAGCTAGAAATTACCAGTGAGCTGGGAGTAGGCAGTGTATTTAGCTTTAACATGACGTTAGCTATTGGTGAGCTTAGTCTCGTAGAGCAACGCCATCAAAGTAAGGACTATTTAACCGGACTCGATGTATTACTTGTTGAAGATTTAGATCTGAACCAAAAAATTGCCGTTGAATTTATGGCTGACGACGAGCATAAAATTAAGCTCGCTAAAGATGGCAAAAGTGCGATTGAGTTGATGAAAAAATACCACTTTGATGTGGTGCTACTTGATATGAACTTACCCGATTTAACAGGGCAACAGGTACTAAAAACTCTCAAACGGGTGGAGCATAAAAATCAGCGAACGCCGGTGCTGGCCTTTACTGCCAGTTTGAGCCCTGATGAAATAAAAGAATACTTAGCACTGGGTATTAAAGACATTGTTGGCAAGCCATTAAAGCAAGAGAAACTACGCCAAGCATTGAGTGATTCACAGTCAACACAAACAGCTAATATTGCTGTCGAGCTGATTGATACGTTATACGATGAAACCGCAACAGACACCCTGACAAGCTCTTTTAGTATTGATGAAGTATCTTCTATCTATAATGAATTTATTCTTTCTGCTCGTAATAAGCTGAGCCGTTGCCAAGCTTTATTAGAGCAAGACACCGAGCAATGCATTAAGTTATTACATCGCCAAGCTAGCACCGCTATGCAACTTGGTTTTAATAGCTATGGACTAGCTCTAAAAAAAATTGAGCGACGCTTACTAGATAAAAAACCATTAAATAACTCGTTAAATGAAGCCAGCACACTGTGGCAACACAGTTTAGAGGCGTATTTAAAGTATGTACGGCAAGGACTAGGGTAAAAACGGGCTACGGGCTACGGGCTACGGGCTACGGGCTACGGGCTACGGGCTACGGGCTACGGGCTACGGGCTACGGGCTACCAAGTTTTACTGCAGTGACAAATAATCAAGCATTTTCACTATTTATACTGTTATTTTCTGCCGTATATATCGTCAAATCGCTCTATATCGCTTTCATCTAAAATGGCACCCGTTTGCACTTCAATAACAACTAAGGGCTCGGGCTGATTATTCGCTAAACTGTGCAGCTGTTTTGCAGCAATATAACAAGACTGGTCATGGGTCAGCGTTAAGCTTTGCTGGTCAATACATATATCTGCAGTGCCCGACACCACAACCCAATGCTCAGCGCGATGCTGATGACGCTGCGTTGAGAGCCTAGCCCCACTATTAACGGTTATTTTTTTTACTTTAAAACCGATACTTTCTACCAGCGTACGATAATTTCCCCAAGGGCGGTAAACCACCTGATGGTGTGTCAGTTTGTTATTATGTGTTGTTGTCAATTGCTTGAGTAATAACGGGAGGGCATCAAGCGCATTTTGATCAGCAATTAAAGTGGCGTCGTGGGTATGAATAACCGCTAAATCGCTTACCCCTAACGTCGCTATTGTGTGTCCATCTTCGCTAATAACTAAGTTGTTACTACTGTTTTGGGCGATATGTTCTTGGTGTGGGCTATTACCCTGTGGATCTTTTTTACTCAACGCTGCGAGTGCAGAAAAACTACCCACATCGCTCCAATTTAATGCAACGGGCATTACCACCACATTATTACTACGCTCTAAAATAGCATAATCAATCGAGTCACTTGGGCAAGATTCAAGTGCATGAGTATTTGCTCTTGTAAACGCTAAGTCTTGTTTAAAATCAGTGGCACTAGCAACACTTTTAGCTATTTTTGGCGCAAAGCGTTCCAGCTCTTTTAGATATGCAGCGGGAGTAAATAAAAACATTCCACTGTTCCAACTATAACCGCCCTCAGTTAAATAGGTTGATGCAGTTGCTAAATCAGGTTTTTCTTTAAACTGGTCTACCTCAAAGCAAGCAGTACCTATAATTGCTGTGCCCTGTTTGATATAGCCATAACCGGTATGCGGCTCTGTTGGCGTAATTGAAAATGTAACTAATTTACCTTGCTCAGCCAGTGTCACCGCATCAGATAACTGAGCAGTTAATGGCATAAAATCTTCAATATAATGATCGGCAGGCATCACCAACAAAGGACCTGTAATATTATTTTTTAATGCATAGTGCGCGGCAAGGGCAATGGCTGGTGCGGTATTTTTGCCTTCTGGCTCAAGTACTATGGCATGGGGCTTTGCAAATGCTGCCTGCTGCGCGGCAATAAATCGATGCTGCTCATTACAGACCAAAATAGCGGGATTAAAGTCCTCAGTTGCAACACGCACTAACGTGCTTTGCAATAACGACTGCTGGTTTTTATTATCAAGCAAAGATAAAAACTGCTTTGGCATTGCTTGGCGCGACAGCGGCCAAAGCCGTGTGCCAATGCCGCCAGCTAAAATTACCGGTGTAATAAGGGTTGTATTCATAAAGCCGCCAATAAAAATATCAGCGGCTATTTTAGCACTTTATCGGCTGGGCGCTAATTTATACCAATGTAAAAGCATCAGCATCTAAATGTGCCGGAAATTTAGCTCTAAACTCATCAAGCGGCGCTTTATTTAACATGATTGTTAGTAGTGCTTGCTGGTCGTCATTCGCTTTAATCAGTGGCTCACCTTTAAAGTCATACACTGCAGTTCCACCACTGTGAGCAATACCATTGCCATCTTCACCAACCCGGTTTACGCCAACCACGTAGCATAGGTTTTCCATTGCTCGTGCCATTAATAAAGTGTCCCATACATTGCGCCTTGCTGCTGGCCAATTGGCAATATTTATCATCACGTCGTAGTCATTGTTATTGCGCTGAAACACCGGAAACCGTAAGTCGTAGCATACTTGTGGCAATATTTTAAACCCATTGAGTTCAAACACTTCACGCGTTTGTCCTGCCACTACAAACTCGCCTTCGTTACCTAAACAAAATAAGTGCCGTTTATCGTAATAGCTCACTTCTCCATTTGGTTGTACCCAGTAAAACCGATTCGCTTTTTTACTTCCTTGGGTTACCAATACCGAGCCTGCAATTACCGCATTATAGTGCTTCGCCTGTGCCTTGAGCCAACTCAGTACTGAGCCATTTTCAGCTTCGCCACAGTCAAGGTTAACCGCAAATCCAGTGGCAAAGGTTTCAGGAAGTACAATTAAATCAGGTTGATTGGTGATATTAGCAAGCTGTTTTTCAAACATAGCTAAATTGGCTTTTTTATCGAGCCAATGCAGCGAGCTTTGTAATAATGCGAAGGTTAAAGTTGACATAAAATATGTGCCGCCTCTATTAAGGTTTGATCATTTTTAGCAAAACATAAACGAATAACTTTATCATTGCTTGGTTGCTGATAAAACACGCTCAGTGGAATGGCTGCAACGCCTGCTTGTTCTGCTAACCATTGGCAAAATTCTACGTCATTTAAATCCGATACATCACTGTAATCAAGCAGTAAAAAGTAAGTGCCTTCACTTGGTAAAATGCTAAAGCGGCTATCTTGTAGAGCATTACTGAGCACATCGCGTTTTTGTTGATAAAACTCACTTAGCGCATCCACATGCTCACCTTGCTGTTCTAACATATCGGCGAGTGCATGTTGCGCAGGCGTGAAGCTTGAAAAAGTCACATATTGGTGAATTTTACGAAACTCGACCGCAAGTGTAGCGGGTGCGATGCAGTAACCCATTTTCCAACCAGTGCTATGAAAAGTCTTGCCAAAGCTTGAGATCACAAAGCTGCGAGCAAACAATTCCTCATCTCGTAACACACTTAAATGTGGTTGCTTATCAAAAGTAATATGCTCGTATACTTCATCACTTATCAGGTATAAATCATGCTCGATGACTAAGGCTTTTAGGGCATTAATATCGTGCTGTTTTAACGTTTTACCACTTGGGTTATGTGGAGTGTTGATAATAATAGCCCGCGTTTTGCTATTAATAGCCGCAGCCACCGTTTGCCAGTCAATTACATAACTCGGAGCATGCAGAGCAATATTAACTGACTTACCACCGGCCAATTCAATCGCTGGCTGGTAAGAGTCATAAGCAGGGTCAAATACAATGACTTCATCACCTTCGCGCACTAGCGCTTGAATGGCAACAAACAGCGCCTCGGTTGCCCCTGAGGTTACCGTTACTTGCTGCGCGGCATCTATTTCAACCGCATATTTTCGTTTTGCTAACTGGGCAATTTGTTGCTGCAGGCGCGGTACACCAGATGAAGGTGAATATTGATTAACTCCTTCAAGCACATAATGATTAAGCTGTTTTTTAAGTAGCTCAGGAGCATCAAACTCAGGAAAACCCTGCGATAAATTAATCGCTTCGAATTGATTTGCTAAAGCAGTCATTTGACTAAAAATACTGGTGCCTAAATTTGGCAATTTACTTTCAAACACTGGTTACCCTTAATGATGGTTTTACGCCCAAAGCGATGCTATCATTGCTTAAAACAGAAGTATAGCCGTCTAAAAAAATAGCTTTATGCTCATTAGTGAGGAATGTATGCAAAACAATACCGCTATTTCAGAACTTATTGAAGCCGGAAAATGGGTCAGTCAAAAAGGTTGGGTACCCGCAACAGGTGGAAACTTTTCAGCCCGCACCAGCACGGGCTTTGTAGTCACAGCCAGTGGCCACGACAAAGGCGCGTTAATGCCTGAGCATTTTCTACAATTAAATCATTTAGGTGAGCGTGTTGCTGGGGCAATAAAACCCTCAGCCGAAACACAACTGCATTTGAGCTTGTATCAACTTATTCCTGACGCGCAATATGTTTTACATACTCACTCGGTAGCGGCAACTGTACTTTCAAATATTATTCAACGCCATCAGCTTGAACTAACCGGCTACGAGATGCAAAAAGCGCTCAGCGGTATTACATCGCACTTAGAATCACTGGCCATCCCTATTTTCGATAACGATCAAGATATAGACCGTTTAAGCCTACTTGTGAGCGACCATCACTTACACTCACCAATTAAGCATGCCGTATTGATCAGAGGTCATGGTTTATATGCTGTTGGCCGTAACATTGATGAAGTTCGCCGCCATTTAGAGGCATTAGAGTTTTTATTTAGTTGCGAGCTAGAACGCTTAAAAATAACAGGAACCGCACTATGATCAAAGCATTGCTAACTGATATTGAAGGCACTATTACGCGTATTTCGTTTGTAAAAGATGTGCTATTTCCTTATGCCGCACAACAACTGCCTGCATTTGTGCGCGGTCACACAGAACAGCCTGAAGTAGCAGAACAAATTAGCGCTGTAAAAGCTGAAATTAACGAGCCTAATGCCGATATCGACACCGTTATTAGCACTTTACTTACTTGGATTGAAGAAGATAAAAAAATAACGCCACTTAAGCAATTACAAGGTTTAATTTGGCAAACAGGCTATGAAAACGGTGATTTTACTGGTCACTTATACCCAGATGCTTATCAATTTTTACAACAACAAAAGCAAGCTGGCCAACAGTTATACGTTTATTCGTCGGGCTCTGTGAAAGCACAGCATTTAATTTTTCAGTATTCTGACTTTGGCGATATTCGCCCACTATTTAGTGATTACTTTGATACCAAAGTAGGCGCCAAACAAGCGCCAAGCGCCTATGAAAACATAATAACGCAATTGCCTTTTAACCCAGACGAAGTATTGTTTTTAAGTGATGTAGTTGCAGAGCTTGATGCTGCAAAAACCGCTGGGCTTAAAACTTTACATTTAATTCGCGATGGGCAAGAAAGCTCATCAAAGCACAGCTACATTAACGATTTTAGCCAATTTAAAGCGGAGCATTTAGCATGAGCCAACTCACTATTTTTGCAGATTCTGACGCCACTAATGCACTGCTGACCAGTAGTGACGTTCAAAATATTGCCGCTGAACTTGCTAAGGTTAATGTGCGTTTTGAGCAATGGCAGGCAAATACCGAGATCACTGAAAGCACCAGTAATAATGATATTTTAACTGCCTACAGCGGCGATATTGAACGCTTAAAACAGCAAGGCGGCTATCAAACTGTTGACGTTATATCACTAGCTAAAGGCAACCCTGATGCTTCAGAATTACGCAAAAAGTTTTTATTTGAACACACTCACAGCGAAGACGAAGTGCGCTTTTTTGTAAAAGGCCAAGGGTTATTTTGCTTACACATTGGCAGTAAAGTGTACCAAGTACTTTGCCAACAAGGCGATTTGATCTCAGTACCTGAACTGACACCTCATTGGTTTGATATGGGTAGCGTCCCAGAATTTACCGCTATTCGTCTATTTAACAATACACAAGGTTGGGTAGCACAAAGCACGGAATCACCGATTGCAGAGCACTTTCCATTATTACCGTAAGTTAATCATTCAAAACCCTGGTCCACACTAATAAACATAACGTGGACCAAACGCATCGCAAAATTACTTCAGCTTTAAGAGCACGCCATTTTCTACCTGACTCTGGTTATAAACACCGGTATCTAACACCCACCCAGTAACCAACTTTGCGGGTGTTACGTCAAATGCGGGGTTATATACATTAGCATTAGTGGGAGCCCACAATGCCTCGCCAAAACTACCACTAACACCACGCACTTCTTGTGGATTACGTTGCTCTATTTCTATATCGCTACCTTGGGCAGTCTTTACATCAAGCGTAGTAACCGGTGCCACCACATAAAATGGAATATTATGAAAATGCGCAAGCACCGCTAAATTATAAGTACCGACTTTATTGGCAAAGTCGCCATTAGCAGCAATACGATCAGCCCCTACAACAATTTTATCTACCTTACCTGCAGCCATTAAACTGGCCGCCATGTTATCGCAAATTAGCGTGTAAGGTATTTGCCAACGCTCCAATTCAAACGCAGTTAAACGCCCACCTTGCAGTAAGGGGCGCGTTTCATCCACCCACACATGGACATTGCCATGGACTTGTTGTGCTTTATAAATAACACCCAATGCAGTACCTATGCCCGCAGTGGCTAAAGCGCCGGTATTACAGTGAGTTAATATATTGTCGCCGCTATTTATTAGCTCGGCACCACGTGTTGCCATACGCTCACATAGCTCAATGTCTTCAATAAATAACTGCTCAGCCGTTGCAACAATACTGGCAACATAATCAGTTTGTTTAAGCGCTTGGCGCAACGCCGCCATACAATGCATTAAGTTAACCGCTGTTGGGCGAGTGGCTTCTAGCTCATTTATGGCGGTTGCAAGCGCGTCTCTAGTCATACCTTGCTCAGCTAAATAAGCAATTAATAAACTGGCCCCTAAGCCTATAAGTGGCGCACCACGCACTTTTAAGCTGATGATCAGCTCTTTCATGGTCTCTACAGTGTGGCATTCATGCCACACTTGTTGATGAGGAAGCAAATATTGATCAAGTACGCTCAGCGTACTATTTTCATATTTTAAACTGCTTGCGATTAAATTTTGCATAAGGCTCAAAAGATTAGAAGTGCGTAGGGTTATTTTACACCACTTTGAAGAACTCTCAAGTTAGACTTGTAGACATCTAAACATTTAAAGGTATAGAATGCTTAAATGCATCTTTATTGAGAATAAAACCATGACTAACTATGTTGCTTTTAATGCACAGCACGCTATTAATTACATCAATTCGTTAATTGAATCTAATCAATACGACTTTTTTAAGCCGGGGCAAGCGCTTGCCGCTTATGAGTTTGGTGACGGTAATCTCAACTTAGTATTTAGAATTACGGATGAGCAAAACAACAGTATTATATTAAAGCAAGCTTTACCGTATGCGCGTTGTGTAGGTGAGTCGTGGCCATTAACACTTGATAGAGCACGCATAGAGGCAGAAGTTTTACTTAATCATGGGGCTATTTGCCCTGCGCATACGGTTACTGTTTTACATTACAATAAAGACTTAGCCCTGACCATTTTAGAAGATTTAGGTGATATGCAAATTTTGCGTACAGCGCACAATAATGCTGAACAATTTCCAAACCTTGCTCACCACGTAGCTGTATATTTAAGCCAAACGGGCTTTTATAACTCTGATTTTTATTTATTAGCGCAAGATAAAAAAGCACGTATTAACCAATTTACCAACCCTGAACTGTGCCAAATTACTGAAGATTTATTTTTTAGCGATCCGTACACAGAGCATGAACGCAACAACTATCCGGCACAATTACAAACTGAAGTTGAGGCTATTCGTAAAAACGGGGCATTAAAACTTGAAGTAGCAAAGCTAAAAGCTAACTTTTTATCGAACCCACAAACCTTGTTGCATGGCGATATGCACAGCGGAAGTATTTTTGTTAATCAAACTACCACTAAAATGATCGACCCTGAGTTTGGCTTTTTTGGCCCTATTGGCTTTGATATTGGATCTTTTATCGGTAACTTACTACTAAATTACTGTGCTCAGCACGGTCGCATTGACGACTTTGTAGCACGTCGTAATTATCAAACCCATTTATTAAGTACATTGGTTGAATGCTACGCCACATTTGAACAACAGTGGTTTGAGCTCATAAATAAGCAAACAACTGATGAGACACTTAAAGCTTCAGGCTACGCAGAGTATTTTATGAAACATGTTTTACAAGATGCTATTGGCTACTGTGGCATAGAGCTAATTAGACGCACTATAGGCCTTGCTAATGTAATTGATATAGAAGGCATTACCGATGAGGCCGCACGGTTAAACGTACAAAAACAAACATTAGCACTGGGTGAGCAATTGATTTTAAATGCCCACACTTGCGATACTAAAGACGCGTTTTTCAGCTTGCTAATAAGCCATTTAAATTAGGGTCTGTTTGACCCTAAACTAAGTCTTTATTTTATTAAAAAAGGCGCTTTAAGCGCCTTTTAAGCTATATTTAATGATAGTGCTCGTACATTTTATCTAGTGGCTCAGAAAGACCGCTCTCTTGCACTATACGCACATGTTTGCGTTTTAATTCGCGAGCACTGGTAACGCCACAAGAATGTGCAATAAGCCCCGCACCGTAATGAATGTATTTATTATAATTTGCGACCCGCTGCGCTTTATCCTCAACATTTAAACCACGCTGTAAACGTTCATTATGCGTAGTAATTCCTGTGGGGCAGGTATCTTTATTACATTGCATAGCCTGAATGCAGCCTAGTGCAAACATATGTCCACGTGCAGACACAACAAAGTCGGCACCTAGTGCTAATGCCCACGCAACTTTTGAGGGCACAATTAATTTGCCAGAGACAATAATTTTAACTCGCTCTCTAAGGCCATGCTTTTTTAGTAACTGAATAACTAAAGGAAGACTTTCTTTTAGCGGTAACCCCACCGAATCGAGTAAAGACTGAGGCGCAGCGCCGGTACCACCATCAGCACTATCTATGGTAATGAAGTCGGGTGCAGACTCAATACCACGATGATTTATCTCGGCAAATAAACTTTCTAACCAAGCATGTTCACCAATTACCGCTTTAAAGCCTGTCGGTTTACCGGTTGTACTTCTTATCGTGGTGAGCATGTCTAAAATATCGTTTGGATTTTTTATTTCTGGGTGCCCATTTGGGCTAATTGAATCCTGCCCCTCAGGTATGCCTCTTATTTTAGCAATTTCAGCATTCACTTTTCGCCCAGGTAACATACCGCCTTTACCTGGCTTGGCACCTTGGCTCATTTTCAGCTCAAACATTTTAACTGCTGGGTGTGCAGCAACGGCTTTTAGTTTTTCTGTGCTTAAATTTCCCTGCTCGTCGCGTACACCATATTTAGCCGTACCAATTTGAAACACGATATCGGCACCACCTTCTAAGTGATACGGACTAAGTCCGCCTTCCCCCGTGTTCATCCAACAACCGGCTAATTTTGCCCCCTTTGAGAGTGCACGAACAGCAGGACTAGATAACGCGCCAAAGCTCATGCCCGATATATTAAATAACGAATTTGTGGTGTAAGGAAATTTACAATAAGGCCCAAGCGTTACGTTGCTAGGCGCTAGGGCTTCTTCATCTAAGGTAGGAAATGCGCAGTTCATAAACATTACGGTGCCTGTCGTTTCTAAGCTTTGGGTTGAACCAAAAGCAGCCGTATGATCAACATCTTTAGCAGCCCGATATACCCAACTGCGTTCGGCGCGATTAAAGGGCATTTCTTCACGGTCGAGAGCAAAAAAATACTGACGAAAAAACTCACCTTGGCGTTCAAAAAAGTAGCGAAAACGTCCAATTACTGGATAATTACGCCTAATAGCATGCTTTGTTTGGGTAACATCTCGAACATAAAAAATAGCAATTAATATAACCAGCAATCCAAATACAACAATAAATAAGCTGGCAAACACATCGATACTGAACATTATAAATTGACTCATTACTTATCCTTAAATGCTAAAAAAGCGTGATGTCATTAAATAACACCACACTTTTATAGTTTCAAAATAATGCGCTTTTAGCTATCTGTTTTTGCTAATTCTGCTTGTATATACAAACGTATTTGCTGCTCAAGCACCGACAAAGGCACTGAACCATGGCGTAATATTTGATGATGAAACTCACGAATATCAAACTGCTGACCTAATGCTTGCTCGGCCTCTGCACGCAGACGTTTAATTGTTAACTCACCAATTTTGTATGACAACGCTTGTGCAGGCCATGAAATATAACGATCGGTTTCTGTTTTTACATTGTGTAATGAAAGCGCCGTATTATCGGCCATAAAATTCATTGCACGCTCACGACTCCAGCCGTACATGTGCATACCCGTATCAACCACTAAACGTGCAGCACGCCACATTTCGTAGGTTAAACGACCAAAGTTGCTGTACGGGTCTTGATAAAAACCCGCTTCAACACCTAAGTACTCTGAATACAGTCCCCAGCCCTCACCAAACGCTGATAAATACGCATCACGGCGATAGCTAGGTAAGCTTTCAAGTTCTGCATTGAGTGATATTTGTAAATGATGACCCGGAACAGCTTCGTGCAAAGTTAATGCTTCTAAAGCGTAGAGTGGTCGTTTATCTAAAGCGTAGGTATTCACCCAATAAAAGCCGGCTTGATCATCACGGCTCGAACCCGAATAGCGCCCAGTAGTGTACTTAGGAGCAATATTGGCAGGCACCGGCGCTACGCCATAAGGTTTGCGCGGTAAGGTATGAAATAATTTAGGCAACTGCGCATCCATTTTTTTGGCAATATACGCGGCCTCTTTTAATAATTGCTCAGGCGTTGTGGCGTAAAACTGCGGATCTGTTCGTAAAAAGTGGATAAATTCTGCAAACGTGCCTTTAAAACCTACTTCTTTAATAACCGCTTCCATTTCACTACGAATGCGCGCAACCTCCGCTAAACCCAGCTCATGTATTTCTTTTGGGGTCATTTGTGTGGTGGTGTAATATTTAGCACGATTTGCATAAAAGGCCTCACCATTTGGTGTTGACGAAATACCAATATCACTACGTGCGCCTGGTAAGTATTCGTTATTAAAAAAAGTTAAGTAGTCTTTGTAGGCATTAATAACTTGGCTACTGATAATTGCTTTAGCTTGTTGTTGCAAATCTGCAAATTCACTATCACTTAAACCCGCGGTATTGTTTAAAAATGGCTTATAAAATTCAGATTGTGTGACGTCATCAACAATGTAAGCAGTAATCGAGTCTTGATAACCAATTAACACCGCTTTGGGTTGAGTTAAACCAACCTCTAATCCTTTGCGCATCCATGCCATATTTTGCTCAAAAAAGCGCGGAACTTGCTGTAATCGCTTTAAATAGTGTTGATAATCTTGTGCGGTTTTATAATCAGAGCTATTAACAATAAACGATAGGCTTGAATGGAATCCATATTCTGACGTTAAAGGCATGTAGTGCGTATTAAATACATATTCATCAACACTATTTTGCACTTGCGCTCGAATAATACTGTAGTTAATTTGGTTTTCATCACTGAGCTTACTTACATCTATGGCATCTAAATCTGCTAATAACTGGGTGTTTTTTTGATATTGCTGCGCTAAAAATTCAGCTGACAAATTAGGTAATAAGTAGCCATCAACTCCTTCGGGGTTACTATACGGGCTAACATTTTGGCGATGCTGTACGATATTTTCAGCCGCTTGCGTAAATTGTTGATCCGCATTAATTGCGGTGAGCTGACACGCGCTTAGTGAGCACACTAAAGTGACACTTAATAAGGAAAGACGCATTTGTTTTGAAAGAGATAAATTCATAGTGAGTGATCTTAGTAATATTACAGATGTGATAAACCTATCGTAGCCTAGATAAATAGCAAATAGATATACGACCAACTGCGCAAAATATACGCCCGTGAGACATTGTATTAACTTAAGTTAATACAAAACTATAAATAACTTAGAGTAATTGCTCAGAAAAACAACGGTTATTGAAATTATAGTGCTATTTTAGCCAACTCCGACTCATTTTACTTTTAAATAACGGATATAATGATTATTGTATCGTTGCTTGGAAGCAAATTGCCTCATTGGACGAGTTTTATAAATCAGCATTTATGCGTATTTGGTTGGTAATTGCAAATGATGTTCCATGATTCCATGGCTTTAGCACAAGAAAAAATGACAAAAGTATGTATGTTTTTAGAGCATCATGTTTTGCCTCCTACCCCCTTAAATTTTCAAGTTGTGTATACATACATTAGTAAAATCCATTTTGCGCTTAATAATGCCATTGATGATGCCATAGATGCCCATCAAAATATTGATGAGCTGTTTATTGAACAACTCTATTTTGAATATTTAAATCAAGGGCATAAAACCGAAGTAGCAATAATTGAAAACGTCAATGGCGTGATCAATTCACTATCGCAAAATGCTCAACAGACCGAAAAAAAGCTAAATGACTTTGCAGGTCATGTTAATGACTGTATGCACTCTCTAGATGAAAATAATATTGCCAACATCCGTATTGCTTTAGAAAGGCTTAATGAACAAACTCAGCTTTTATTAACGCAACAAGCACAATTTAAACACCAACTAAGTCAGGCCAAAAAACTACACGAAGCAACTAAAAAACAACTTAATACCTTACGCAAACAACATGTGATTGACCCACAAACTGGCTTATATAAACGCCATTATTTAACCAAACAAACACAGTTATGGTTAAAACAAGACAAATCAATCTCAGCTATTGCAATTCAAATTGATAATTTAGAGCATTTTATTAATAATTTTGGCGATGCCATTGGCGAAGTGATTTTAAATAAAGTGGCTAAGCAAGTGCAAAAATATGTTTCGCAAAGTGGCTTAGCTGGGCGCTCTGCAAAAGATCAATTCATCGTTTTACTTGCTAACATAGAGCCCGAAACCGCTAACCTTATTGCACAAAAAGTGATAAGCGGAGTTGAAAAGCTACGTTTTATTAGTTCAAAAAGCGATCTAAAACTACCCCCCATTTCTCTCTCACTAGGGATCACTGAGCAACAACAAGGCGACTTTAACCAGCTAGTTAAAAGTGCCTCAAACGCCGCTTTTAAGTCACGCTCTTCTCAATAACCCAGTACACTGTTCAAACAATAAAATTAACTGATAAATCATATTCAAATTGCACCCTTGGTGCACAATCAAGTACACTAGTCTTTATTACCACGATAGAGATTAATCATGAACGAGAACCCTGAAAAGACCACGCATTTTGGCTATAAAACTGTTGCCGAAACCGAAAAAGCTTCTATGGTTGCTGATGTATTTCATTCTGTTGCGACAAAGTACGATGTTATGAATGATCTCATGTCTTTTGGTATTCATCGTTTATGGAAACGTCAAACAATTGCCAGCTCAGGTATTCGTAAAGGTCATCATGTATTAGATTTAGCCGGTGGTACTGGCGATTTAACTGCAAAGTTTAGCCAGCTTGTTGGCGAAACCGGTCAGGTTGTTTTAGGTGATATAAACTCTTCAATGTTAAAAGTAGGCCGCGAAAAGCTGCATAACTTAGGCCTTGTAGGCAACATTGATTACGTACAAATGAATGCCGAAGCCTTGCCTTTCCCTGATAATAGCTTTGATTTAATTACGATTGCTTTTGGTTTACGTAATGTGACGGATCAAAATAAAGCGCTGCGCTCTATGTATCGTATTTTAAAGCCAGGTGGTCGTTTACTCATTCTTGAGTTTTCAAAACCAGAGCAAGAATTGTTGAGCAAAGCATATGATTTTTACTCTTTCAACATTTTACCTACTATGGGTAAGTTGGTTGCTAACGACAGTGAATCATACCAATATTTAGCTGAGTCAATTCGTATGCATCCAGATCAAGAAACGCTAAAAGCGATGATGGTCGAAGCAGGATTTGAACAAGCAACTTATCAAAACCTTACAGGCGGCATTGTTGCACTTCACCGTGGGTTTAAATACTAAGGTTAGTAATTTATGGCGCTTGAAGAAAACAATAAAGAACAATCGGCTGAAAGCAGTTTTTTTATGCTACCGAGCTTTGTGCTTTCGCTTATTGAACAAGTATTAAATCAAGCGCTTAAACTCGACCCGAGCTTAGTCGATAAGCTAAAAGCGGTAGAACATCAGCGTTTATTAGTTGAAGTTAGAGATTGGCAGCAAAAAATAGCCATTACTTATGCCAATCAGCAGCTACATCTTTACACTGCATTAGCACATGCTGACGCTGACTGTATGATCAGTGCCAATATAAACACCTTGTTAGCTCTTAAAAATCCAGCCATGCTTACCCAGCTTATACGTCAAGACAAACTTGATTTGCAAGGGGATTTAAACATAGCTCAAAATTATAGTTCCGCCTTTTCAAGTTTAGACATTGATTGGCCAGAGCAACTAGCAAAGTATGTTGGGGATGCACCTGCACAACAACTTTATTTGCACTTTCAGTCGTTTAAGCAGCAAGGTAAAAAAGCAAAATCACAGCTCGATAGCACCTTGATCAGCCTGTTCCAAGATGAATTGGCAATTACAATTCACCCATTAGAGCTTGCGCAATTTAAACAACAAAATAGAGCACTAAAAAGCCAAGTTGCTGCCATTGAGCAACGCATTAACGCCCTAATTAAAGCACTTTAACGCGCTAAGGATTTTTTGTGTCAACTGCCCGACTGTATTACATAACTAAAACCCTGCTTAGCTACGGACTCGATGAGCTTATTCCAAAACACAAAGTACCTTGGTTTGCTAAACTTGCACGAGGAAGTTTGTTTTGGTTGCGCAACCAACACAAAAATAAACCCCCGGGCTTAAGACTTCGTTTAGCGCTGCAACAACTTGGCCCGGTGTGGATAAAATTTGGCCAAATGCTCTCAACCCGTCGTGACTTGTTACCCCACGATATCGCGCTAGAGTTAGCATTTTTACAAGATCAGGTAGAACCTTTTGAAGGTGAATTAGCGCAAAAGATCATCGAAAAAGCATTAGAAATAGATGATATTAGCCAGCTATTTAGCGAGTTTTCACAAACCCCCTTGGCATCGGCCTCAATTGCTCAAGTGCATACTGCCACCCTCGTTGACGCGCAGGGCGAATCGCAAGATGTTGTTATTAAAGTTATTCGCCCTAACATTGAGCAGCAAATTAATGCCGATTTAGCCTTAATGGAAAAATTAGCTAAAGTTGTTGGTAAGTTAATTAATGAAGCGAAACGCTTACGCCCTGTAGAAGTGGTTAAAGAGTATAAAAAAACATTACTCGATGAACTAGACTTAATGCGTGAGGGTGCTAACGGCATTCAATTAAAGCGTAATTTTGAAGACTCAGAATCGCTATATATTCCAACAGTATACAGTGACTACAGCCGCAATAATGTGCTGGTTATGGAGCGAATTTACGGAATTCCGGTGTCAGATACTGAAGCACTGATGGCACAAAATACCAATATGAAATTACTAGCTGAGCGCGGAGTGGAAGTGTTTTTTACCCAAGTATTCCGCGATAGTTTTTTTCATGCAGATATGCACCCTGGCAATATTTTTGTGTCGCGCGAAAACCCGCACAATCCTAAATATATTGGCATAGATTGCGGCATTGTGGGAACACTTAACAAAGAAGATAAACGTTATTTAGCTGAAAACTTTATTGCCTTTTTTAATCGTGACTACCGCCAAGTAGCTCAGCTACATGTTGATTCAGGATGGGTGCCGCCCGATACCAGCATTGAAGAGTTTGAATTTGCCATTCGTACCGTTTGCGAGCCCATTTTTAATAAACCACTTGCTGAAATATCATTTGGCCATGTACTGGTTAATTTATTTAATACTGCACGTCGTTTTAATATGCAGGTTCAACCACAACTCGTATTATTACAAAAAACCTTGTTGTATGTTGAAGGCTTAGGTCGCCAGCTTTATCCACAACTAGATTTGTGGAAAACCGCAAAACCGTTTTTAGAAGACTGGGTAAAACAACAGGTTGGCCCGCTTTCTGTACTAAAGCAAATGTATGCAAACTTACCGTTTTGGGCAGAAAAAATGCCTGAGTTGCCTGATTTAATTTATCAAAATTTAAAACGAGCACCGCACGCACAACCTCCAACATCAACGGTTTCACATAAGCCCTTGGTTTTAGGACTTTTTAGTAGTGCAGCGATGATTGTTTCAGCATTATTTTATTTACAACACAACTTAATGGCTGCTGGCGTTGTCTTAGGCTGTGCTGTAGTTGGCTTTATAGCGGCTTGGCGCCGCGCATAAACTAAGTGCTATTTACCGCTGTGGGCGTATAATCAGCATTTAATCTTAATATTAACGGCTTTAAAAGCAGGAGAAAACCATGGGGTTTGGTGGTATTAGTATTTGGCAGCTATTAATTGTACTTGCAATCATTGTACTTTTATTTGGTACCAAAAAGCTACGCGGTATCGGTGGTGATTTAGGCGGCGCAGTTAAAGGTTTTAAAAAAGCGATGTCGGATGAACAAAGCGCTGAAAAACAAGCCAGCGAAAATAAAACAGAACACATTGAAAAATCAGCAGAATCAACACCTATCGATTCAAGTACAACTAGCAAAACTAAAGACAACGACAAGGTTTAACCAGCATGGGAATGTGGGAGCTTGTTGTGGTATTTATTGTCGGTTTGGTGGTGCTTGGTCCTGAGCGCTTACCTGTCGCTATTAGAACTGTGAGCCGTTGGGTTAAAACAGCAAAAGCAATGGCCAATTCCGTAAAAGCGGAGGTGAGCGAGGAGCTTCGTGTACATGAACTACACGAAAATCTAAAAAAAGCAGAGCAACAAGGTCTTAAAGATTTAAGTCCTGACCTACAAAACTCTGTTTCTGAGCTACAACAAGCGGCGCAATCAGTCACCCATAGCTATAAAAAAAGTCAAACGCCAGCATCAAATAGCCAACAAACAGATGACTCAAAGTGAACATAGCACTCTCTTTTTTTCATGCAATTAATACACGGTATAAAACACAATGACTGAGGAAGTAAAATCAGGGTTTGTCGCTCATTTAATTGAATTACGTGACCGGCTAATTAAATCGTTATTAAGTATTTTAGTGATTTTTATTGGCTTAATTTACTTTGCAAACGATATTTATACCTTTGTAGCCGCTCCTTTAGTTGCTCATTTACCTAGTACAGCCACTATGATTGCAACGGATGTTACTGCACCGTTTTTTGCCCCTTTTAAGCTGACGTTATTTGTTGCTTTATTTGCTGCCATTCCTTGGATTTTGCATCAAATTTGGGGGTTTATAGCCCCGGGTTTATATCAACATGAAAAGAAAATGCTGATGCCCATATTGGCTTCCAGTATTATCTTATTTTATAGTGGCATTGCTTTTTGTTACTTTGTGGTGCTGCCTATAATTTTAGGGTTTTTCACCAGTGTAGGGCCGCAAATGATGACGCTTGCGCCCGATATAAGTAGTTATTTAGGCTTTGTGCTCAAGCTGTTTTTTGCTTTTGGGATCGCATTTGAAATCCCAGTTGCAATTATGTTGCTCTGCTGGAGCGGTGCAACAACCACACAAAGTTTAAAAGAAAAGCGTCCCTATATAGTGGTTGGCGTATTTGTAGTGGCAATGTTTTTAACGCCACCTGATGTGCTTTCACAAACCCTATTGGCACTACCTATGCTGCTTTTATTTGAGCTTGGTTTAATTTTAGCTAAATTTTATACCGCAAAACCACAACAAGAATCTAAGGAATAATATGAACAAGTATTTACTTTCTTTACTCGCTTTAGTCAGCGTACCGGTTTTAGCCGCTACTCCTATTAATGAGCAAGCTTTGCAAGCCTGTAGTTTTATTGAAAACGACTTTAATCGTTTACTCTGCTACGACAACACCATTGCCGGAAAGTCTTTAACACAACCAGCACAAAGCCAGCTAAGCAAATCGGCACAAACAAATGTAAAAGCTGAGGCTCCCGCTGCAACAGCGCCTGTGGCCACTAAAGCAAAAGAGTTTGGTTTAGAGCATAAAGAAATTGCGGAAAATGGTGAAGAGTCTATTACGTCAAAGATTTCATCTGTTAAAAAAGCACCTTATGGTGAGCTAATCATTACCTTAGAAAATAACCAGCAATGGCGTCAAATTGGTTCAGATAGCTTAAGATTAGACGAAGGCGATACTGTTATTATTAGCCGTGGCGTATTCAACTCTTTTTTACTTAAAAAAGCAGATCAAAACCGTTCAATTCGTGTAAAACGTACTCAGTAATGCAATACACGTTAATTGATGCTGGCGTAAATTTAACTAATCATCAATTTGATGGTCAGCATCAAGAGGTGCTCGCCAGAGCAAAAGATGCGGGCGTAAACCAAATGCTGATTATTGGCTGTGATATCAGCTCCAGTGAAGAATCATTAGCACTTGCTGCGCACTATAATCAATATGCTACCGCTGGTATTCACCCTCATGACGCTAAAACAGCAACCCCTGAGCTTGAGCAACAACTTACTCAGCTCGCTCAAAATGAGCAGGTTATTGCCATAGGTGAATGCGGACTAGATTACAATCGCGACTTTTCCCCTAGAGATATACAACGTGCTGTTTTGCGTCGTCAGCTCGCATTAGCTGAAAAACTCAACTTGCCTGTTTATTTGCATGAACGTGATGCCAGTGAGGATATGCTCACTATTTTAAAAGAGTTTACTGTTCGCGGTGTCCTGCACTGCTTTACAGGTAATGCACAAGCACTCTTAGGTTACTTAAACTTAGGACTTTATATTGGTATTACCGGCTGGGTATGTGACGAACGACGTGGCGAGGAGTTACAGCAACTTATACCGAGTATTCCTATTGAACGTTTATTAATAGAAACCGATTCGCCATTTTTAATTCCTCGTACTGTTAAACCAAAGCCAAAATCAAGACGAAACGAGCCAGCATTGCTGCATTATGTGTGTGACACGCTTGCTCAGCTTTATGGCATTCCGGCATCTGAAGTGGCAAAGCATACTCGTGAAAACTTTAATCGCTTATTTGGATTAGAGAAAAAATAATGCGCATCTTTAGCACCTTGCTGGCATTCATCATGGTGTTTTTTACATCCTGTTTCCCTGCAAGTGCAATCGATATAAATAGCGAATTTAGTTCAAAAAAAATAGAGTCTATTCATTATTCATTTACCCCAAATTCATTAGAAGATGCACAACAAAGCAACTTACAACAATGGCAGTTACTTAATAATAAACCGCTTAATTTAGGTCTTGAAACTCGCCCTGTGTGGATTAAATTTCAACTAAATAATTATCTTAATAAGCCAACAGAGCCAATTTTATCGTTAGATAACCCACTTCTAAACAATGTATACCTGTACCACTTTATGGGTGAGAAGCAACTAAAATCGGAACATCTTGGTGATGCTCTTCCTTTATCTGATAGAGCGATTAAAAGTGAGTCTTTGCTGGTTAAATTAACACTTCCCGCTAACAGCGAAACCACCGTTTATCTTAACGTTAATAATAATGCGGGAATCGGGCTTCGCGTCCCCCTCACCTTATGGCAACAAGATACATTATTAGCCCATAAAAGTATGCTTAACTTGCACTATGGATTACTGATTGGATTTATTTTTTCTTTGGCTATCAGTAGCTTGGTTTTATTTGCTTTTTCACGTAAACATTATTTTGCCTATGCCGGTGTGATTACACTGATGCTTAGCCTATTTTTAGCATATTTAGGCGGGTTTGGGTTTCGTTATGCCCCCCCAAGCATAGCAGCCTTGCAACAGTTAATGCTGCCTATTTTGCTAATGCTGATCACGGTATTGTTTCTTCCTTTACAGCGCCATGTTTGCATACCCATTAAATCCAACTTAGTTAAAGGGCAAACAATAATTACCACCTTATATGCATTGGTTATTGTACTTATAGGGTTGCTGCCTACTCCAAGCGTGGCTTTGTTTGCTATTTTAAGCATTCCTGTCATTTTAAGTTATCATGTTGTCACAACATTATTTTACCTACGAAAAAACCCCACGAGCCCCAATAAATCTCTATTTATGGCACTTGGGTTCTTTTTAATTGTAGTCATTCATTTTTCCGTTGCGTTAACAGGCCTGTATACCGTCACTAGATCCAGCTTAATACTCACCTTCGCGGCCTCTTTAAGCTGCTCATTTTGTTTAAGCTACACCGTCATAAAATTATTTATATTACAACGCGATGAGCAAGTCACAACACAACAGGCATTGATTGCAAAAAGTGCAGCGCAAGATGCGCTCTTAAATGAGCGGATTGAATTACAAGAGCGCACTCGTCATGAACTTGAAAACCAAGTTGATGAGCGCACCTTTGAGTTACAAGTCACGCTTAGGGAACTTGAAGATAAAAACCGTGAGCTTGAACAACTCAATATGGAAGATGCTCTAACAGGGGTAAAAAATAGACGCTTTTTTGATAAAAAAATAATCATGGAAATTCGCCGTTCACGCCGTGAGCAAACACCCTTGAGCATCATTATGCTTGATATAGATAAGTTTAAAGCAATCAACGATACGTATGGCCACTTAACCGGCGATCAGGTAATTCGAGCAGTCTGTGATGTTATTAAACAACAATTAAAACGTCCTCTTGATGAAGTGGCGCGTTATGGTGGTGAAGAATTTGTCGTCCTGCTACCCAATACTAATAATCAAGGTGCGTTAGCTATTGCCGAGCAAATACGGTGCGCAATAGAAAAAAACACTGTCAGTGTTGCAGGTACTACGATTAAATACACCATTAGTGCCGGTGTTTATACTCATATTGCCGATGATGTTCATAACCCTGAAACATTTACTGAGCGTGCCGATAAGGCACTCTATCTAGCAAAACAACATGGCCGCAATCAAGTGGTTAATTTTCCAATCTCACAGTAGGAGCGTATAACTTATGGCCCAATCTGGACTAGACCTTTTCCCATATACTCGCATGCGTAGAATGCGCCGTAATGATTTCTCTCGTCGCCTTATGGCTGAAAACCAGCTGAGTGTTAATGATCTTATTTATCCTGTTTTTGTGCTTGAAGGTAAAAATCGTCGTGAAAGCATTGAATCGATGCCCGGCATTGAACGTTTATCAATTGATTTACTGCTAGAAGAAGCTAAAGAATTAGTTGATTTAGGCGTCCCTGCGCTCGCTATTTTCCCTGTTACCCCTGCAGATAAAAAATCTCTACTCGCTGAAGAAGCGTATAACGATGATGGCTTAGCACAAAGAACTGTTCGCGCATTAAAAGAAACCTTTCCAGAGCTTGGCGTGATCACCGATGTTGCACTTGACCCATTTACTGTGCATGGTCAAGACGGCATTATTGATGATGCAGGTTATGTAATTAATGACGTCACTACCGAAATTTTAGTTAAGCAGGCGCTATCACACGCACATGCAGGTGCTGATGTTGTTGCCCCATCAGACATGATGGATGGGCGTATTGGTGCAATTCGTGAAGCCCTTGAAGCCGATGGCTTTATTCACACTCGCATTATGGCCTATTCAGCAAAGTATGCATCAAGCTACTATGGCCCATTTAGAGATGCTGTCGGTTCAGCAGGAAACTTAAAAGGCGCTGATAAAAAAACTTACCAAATGGATCCTGCCAACTCTGATGAAGCTATTCGCGAAGTGGCTCTTGATTTGCAAGAAGGCGCCGATATGGTAATGGTTAAGCCAGGTATGCCTTATTTAGACATTGTACGCCGCGTTAAAGATGAATTTGGTGTACCAACATTTGCTTATCAGGTAAGTGGTGAGTACGCGATGCATAAAGCCGCTATTGATAACGGCTGGCTGAGTGAGGAAGCCACTATTATGGAATCTTTATTAGCATTTAAACGTGCAGGTGCTGATGGCATTCTGACTTACTTTGCAAAGCAGGCTGCCCGCTATTTAAATAAATAATAAAAGCATATTGATATAAAAGGGCTTTATTGCCCTTTTTTTATTTTTAAGAACAACACATAGTTGGCATTTATGCAGCGTTACCCCCTATTTTTATAGATAGTAATCACACTACACAGGCTCTGCCTTACCTAAAACCAAACACACAACTGTACGTTCTACCTCAAAAAATAACAAAACTTAATATTGTTAACATTCTGTATTCTATTTGTAATCATTTTTCATTACACTAAGCGTCCCATTTGGGGAAACAAAAACACGGGAAAAAATAATAATGTTGAAAACAAAAATAACGCCATTGGCGCTTGTGTTAGCAAGCCTCAGTGCACCCGCTACCGCTAACCTCGTTATATCAGAATACGTAGAGGGCAGTAGCTATAATAAAGCAGTAGAACTATTTAATAATTCGACAACCCCACTGTCATTGGATGGCTACACCCTAAGTCTCTATTCAAATGGCAATACAGAGGCAAACAATACGCTCGATTTAACCGGTGAACTTGCTGCTAATAGCACGTATGTCATTGTTAATGGTAATGCTTCAGTTGAATTAAAAGAAAAAGCAGATCAACTCAGCGCCGTCACTAACTTTAATGGTGATGACGCACTGGTACTTACGCAAGGCTCAACCGTTATTGATAGCTTTGGTCAACGCGGCGTAGATCCAGGTTCATTTTGGTCTGAAGGTGGCGTACAAACACAAAATAAAACACTGCGCCGTAAAGAAACTCAATTAAACGGACGCACTGATGCCGATGGCGCTTTTAATCCAAGTGAGCTATGGCTGCAATTTGATCAAGATGATTTTAGTGATCTAGGTATCTTTGCAGGGAATTCTTCACCTAATCCTGAGCCAGAACCTGAAGATCCTTTACTATGTGGCGCTGATAAAACATTAATTAGCAGTATTCAAGGTGAAGGCGCAAGCAGTCGACTGGTTAACACTGTGGTTGAATTTGAAGGCGTTGTGACAGCTGATTTCCAAGCAGATGATCAGCTCAAAGGCTTTTTTGTAAATTCACTTAATAGTGATGAAGATGCAAATCCCCTTACTTCTGAAGGTGTATTTGTTTACTTTACCAATACTGATGTTAATGTTGGCGACCATGTTCGCGTACAAGGTACTGTTGAAGAGTACTTTGATGCCACCCAAATTGGTGATGTTAGCCAAGTTGCTATTTGTGATACCGGCCTTTCAGCTTATCCGACTAAAATCACTTTACCCGTTATCGATCAAAGTGAGTTAGAAGCATTTGAAGGTATGTTGGTGACCCTAGAGCAGCCATTAGTTGTCACGAATAACTATGGTTTAGGTCGTTACGGTGAATTAGAGCTTGCCACCGAACGTTTATATCAAGGGACACAAGTTGCACTTCCTGGTGCGGCAGCAAATGCGGTTGAAGCGCAAAATCTAACTAAAAAAATACTCGTAGATGATGGCTCAACTCGTCAAAATCGCGACCCTATTGCTTACCCTGTACCTGGATTATCAGCAGAGAATACGCTGCGTACTGGCGATACAGTAAATACCGTTACTGGCGCCCTAGCGTACAGTTTTAGCACTTACCGTATTCACCCAACGGTCACACCTCAGTTTATAGCAACGAATCCGCGTACCGATGCACCAGAGTTAAACCCTGACGCTGATTTACGTGTTGCCAGCTTTAACGTACTTAACTACTTTAATGGCGACGGCCAAGGCAGCGGTTTCCCAACTAGCCGAGGCGCTGACTCAGAAGTAGAATTAATTCGTCAACAGGCCAAACTAGTTAGTGCTATCAGTGCTATGCAAGCTGATGTGATTGGCTTAATGGAAATTGAAAATGACGGCTTTGGCGAATTTAGCGCAGTTGCAAGCTTAGTAAATGCACTTAATGATGCCGACAGTCAAAATCAATATGCATTTGTGGACTTTGGCGTTGATAAAATCGGCACCGACGCTATTACTACCGCGCTTATTTATCGTGCTGATAAAGTACAGCAAGTAGGAACAGCAGCGATTACAACTGACGCGCCTTTTGACTACAGCAATCGCGCACCTATTGCGCAAAGCTTTAAGTCTTTAGAGACAGAAGAAGTCTTTACTGTTGCCGTTGCTCACTTAAAATCTAAAGGTGGTTGTGGAAGTGCAACTGGTGGAAACGCTGATCAAAATGACGGCCAAGCATGTTGGAACGAAATTCGAACTGCTGGCGCCAATGCATTTGCTGATTGGTTAAATAGCAAACCAACAGGGGTTGATGATGAAGATATCATTCTTGTTGGCGACATGAACGCCTATGCAATGGAAGATCCTATCCGTGCATTTGCTGATAAAGGCCTTAAAAATGTGGTTGCTGAGCTAGATGGCAACACTTTAGGTTACTCTTATAGCTTTTCTGGCCGAGCGGGTAGTTTAGATCACGCCCTAGTCAGTCCAAGCTTATTAAATAAAGTAGTCAGTGCAACCGATTGGCACATTAATGCCGATGAGCCTATCTCGCTTGATTATAACGTTGAGTTTAAATCTGACGCACAACAATCAACCTTATATGCTCAAGGTCCTTACAGAGCGTCAGATCATGACCCTGTTATTGTCGATATTCGCTCGACCATTATCGCGCCACCTGAGCCAGAACCTGAAGTAATTATTGGCGAAATTAATAATATTGGCGGGTGGTTTTGGTGGAAAAGCTACAGCTTTGAAATCCCACAAGGTTATGACGAGCTAACGGTTAGCCTTGACGGTGGCTGGGGTGATGCAAACTTATTTGTACGCCATAAAAGAAACCCGACTCTTTTCAGAAAAGATTGCGCCTCAATAAGCTTCGGTAATAGCGAAAGCTGTTCATTTACCAACCCTAAAGAAGGTAAGTGGCGAGTGCGTGTAAACGGCGCCATTCCTTTTGGTAATGTTAAATTAACGTACAAAGCAACAAAGTATGCTGATTAAGCTTAATTAGTCGGTTAACAATTAGGTATTGTGACCTAAAATATCTATATAGTTACTCAAAAGCCGCTTTCGCGGCTTTTTTATTTTTTATACAAATGTAATTCAGACAAGCTTCAGCAAACATTGCTTACTATCTATGCAAACCTTGATATGGCCTTTATCAAATTTCACACCTTTCATTTATTGTTTAATAAATACAAAGTGTGAAGCTGCGTTACTACACCTGCGCTAAAACGATAATTGCCCAGTCCTGCTAACCCATATAAAAACCATTGAGATAGACGTTACTCTCGCTGTAAATATATTTTTATAAAGGATTCAAAATGAAAGAACGCATTCACCTTATATCAACTTGTCAAAGGGCTTTTAAACCTTTGGTAGGGATGTTGATAGTTTTTTCACTGTGGGGAACGAACAACGCCATTGCAGCAACCTCATTAGAAGCGGCAATACCACAAGGCAGCTTATTTGATGTGATAAGTGCGCGTGCTAAAAAGCTTGCTGAGCAAGATTACATTGCACCTAAAAACATACAAATAGAGGCGCTTAATAGTATTGATTATCAAGACTACCGCTCAATCCGCTTCAAACACGATCAATCGGTATGGAAAGATGAAGGGCTTTATGAGCTGCAACTATTTCACCCAGGTTTTTTATATAAAACCCCAGTCAAAATCAATATCGTTGATCAAGATGCCAAGCTTAGCCGTCTCCCATTTAGCACAGACTTTTATCAATATGATGGAACAGCAGCACACCTAAAAGATGAAATAGCGAAAAGTGTTGAAGGTACACAGTTAGGGCATGCTGGTTTTAGATTGCACTACCCACTAAATAACGATGACTATAAAGATGAAATTATGGTGTTTCAGGGCGCTTCTTATTTTCGCCTAGTTGGACCTAATCAAGTTTATGGCTTATCAGCACGCGGATTGGCAATTGATACCGCACAAACATCTGGTGAAGAGTTTCCTTCATTCAAAGAGTTTTGGTTAGTAAAACCAACACCAGAGCAAACTAATATTACTATTTTTGCTTTACTCGATAGCCCATCGGTAGCGGGAGCCTACAAGTTTGAAATAGACCCAAACACACAGACACGAGTTAACGTCGACATGCAAATTTTTGCGCGTAAAGATGTTAAAAAGCTAGGTATAGCGCCATTAACGAGCATGTTTTATCACGGTGAAAATAGCACTAAGTTTTTTGATGATTACCGCCCTGAAGTACATGATTCAGATGGTTTGCTCACGCAGTCACAAGAGAGTAATTGGGTGTGGCGTCCGCTTAATAATCCATCCCAACTCAGTGTAACCTCTTTTTCATATGAGAATCCAAAAGGCTTTGGCCTTGTGCAGCGTGACCGTGACTTTAATAACTACTTTGATATAGAAGCGCATTACCATGACCGCCCTAGCCTTTGGATAGAACCACAAGGTGAATGGGGCAATGGCCGTGTTGAGCTAGTAGAAATTCCAACAGATACTGAAACAAACGATAATATTGTAAGTTATTGGGTTCCTGAAAAGCCGTTCAAAGCTGGAGAGGCATTAAAGTTTAGCTATAAGATGACGACGTTTAATGATTATCTAAGCCAAAATAATTTGGCCAAAGTAGCTAGAACGCGTATCGGTAGTGCCGCATTACCTGGTGAAGATAATCCACCGCCAAAAAGCCATCGTCAATTTACTGTTGACTTTACCGGCCCTGATATCAATCAGTTATCAGCAAAATTAGCACTTAGCGCAGATCTTCAGCTGACTACCGGTGAAGCCCGCGATATTACAGTGCAAAAATTACCAAAATCATTAGGTTGGCGTGTTGCTTTTAAAGTCGCTCCCCAAGGTAGTGATCCTGTAGATATGCGTTTATCGCTAAAGCTACGTAATAAAGAAGTGAGCGAGGTATGGAGCTATGTTTGGTATCCAAATGACATCAAGTAAACAAAGCGCAGGCACGCCGATGCCTTTTAAAACACTTCGTGTGTGGTTATTTGCTATCGCTGCTATTGGTCTTTCAGGCTATGGCATTTCAATTATGTTTGAAATTTTAAACTCAAATGGCATGACCTTGCTTGAGTATGCACTTCTTGCTTTATTTTCTATTACTTTTGCGTGGATAGTCACCGCATTTTGTAGTGGTTGTATTGGTTTTATACTGCAGCTATTTCGGATAGATCCACTCACACTTAAAAAAATAAAGCCGGTCTCTATTAACAGTGAAGCACTATCACAGCAAAAAACAGCTGTGGTTATGCCTATATATAACGAAGATACGCACAGAGTGATTGCAGGCTTTGAAGTCAGCTTACAATCATTAAAAGCGACAGGGCAATTAAAACACTTTGATTTTTATTTACTAAGCGATACACAAGACGCAACTATTGCTAGTAATGAATTAAGTGCATGGCATGCGTTATGTGAGCGCTTAGGTGATACTGCAAAGCAGGTATTTTATCGTCGCCGTGAAGATAACAAACATCGTAAAGTGGGTAACTTAACCGACTTTTGTGAGCGCTGGGGTAGCCAATACGAGCATATGATTGTATTGGATGCCGATAGTGTAATGACTGGCCAATGCATGCTAGAGCTCACTACCAGTATGCTAAATAATCCACAAACGGGATTGATTCAGACTATCCCTATTCCTGTGCGCCAAGATACCTTTTTTGGACGCTTTTTACAGTTCGCTTCAATTCTTTATAGTCCAATGTTAGCTACCGGCTCTGCTTTTTGGCAGACCGACAAAGCCAATTACTGGGGCCATAATGCCATTATTCGCGTCAAAGCATTTATTGATTGCTGTGGCTTGCCAACACTAAAAGGTAAAGCGCCTTTTGGTGGTGAAATTTTAAGTCATGATTTTGTGGAAGCCTCTTTATTACATAGCGCGAATTGGGACGTATTATTACTTGCCGATATTGAAGGCAGTTACGAGGAAGTTCCGAGCAACATATTAGATTATGCTGTACGCGATAGACGCTGGGTTCAAGGTAATATTCAACACCTTGGCTTATTATCATCAGCAAAATTAAAGCTAATGAGTAAGCTGCATTTTTTACTGGGTGCAACCGCGTATATATCATCACTCATTTGGTTATCTATGCTGGCGTTAAGTACCATAGATGCGGTAACACGCGCTTTAAATAGCGATGTCTATTTTAATCGCGCCTATCAACTATTTCCAACTTGGCAAATAGCCAAAACAGAACTCATTGACTCATTACTTTACCTAACTATCATTATTTTATTATTGCCTAAACTCATGGGCGTGATTGTTACCTTAGTACACCGTAAGCAGCGCTTTGGTGGTGCATTAAAACTTACTTTAGGGTCTATAATTGAAACCGTGTTTGCCATTATTGTGGCACCATTAATGATGGTTTTTCATGCATATTTTGTAGTCTGTGTATTTTTAGGTAAAAAAGTAAAATGGGACGCTCAACCGCGTGAAGGCAGAATGGTGCCATGGAAAGAAGCGTTTAGTTATACATTGCTTTCTTCGCTGATTGCCATTGTATGGGGTAGCGTTGCTTATTACTTTACGCCAGTCTTTTTTTGGTGGTTATCTCCTATTTTATTAGGGCTCATACTCGCTGCACCTATTGTGCGCTATTCAAGTAGTATCAAGCTAGGCGTTAAGCTCAGAAAATGGGGGATTTTTCTCTGCCCGAGTGAAGTCGATAATGATGCAACATTAGCGGCACTTAAAGTACACCTCAAAGAGATAACCGTTCCACCTGCAGGGCGTTATTCAACAGCAATACCGCTGTTACCACAAGAACATAAAGTAACCATGCCTATTCAGAGCTTTAGTAGTGAATCACATCGTAAGAAGTTTAAAGCACTCATCACAAAAACAGCTAATAAGCTAAATTAATACCAATTCGCTTAATTAAGTCAGCTATTTTGAAGATTGGTATAGTCATAATAAATAAAAAAGGAGCAACTAACTGTTGTTCCTTTTTTATGACCGCACGTTTTAATTTTCGAGCTTAATAACCTTCAGACAATAAAAAACCCGCAACAAGTGCGGGTTTTTTTTAAAGAGTTAAAGTGCTAATTACTTAGCCGCTTTTTTCTCTTTTTCTGCAGCGATTACTGTGTCAGCTACGTTTTGTGGACATGGTGCGTAGTGTGAGAACTCCATAGAGAACTGACCACGACCTGATGTCATTGTACGTAGTGAACCGATGTAACCGAACATTTCTGATAACGGTACGTCTGCTTTAATGCGAACGCCAGTTAAACCAGCTTCTTGGTCGCTTAACATACCACGACGACGGTTAAGGTCACCGATTACGTCACCTACGTGATCTTCTGGCGTGAACACGTCAACTTTCATGATTGGCTCAAGAAGTTGTGCACCCGCTTTAGGGATAGACTGACGGAAAGCGCCTTTAGCTGCGATTTCGAATGCGATTGCTGATGAATCCACGGCGTGGAAGCCACCGTCGAAAAGTTCAACTTCAACGTCAAGTACTGGGAAGCCAGCTAGAACACCTTCGTTCATCATTGACTTAAAGCCTTTCTCAACTGCAGGCCAGAATTCTTTAGGTACGTTACCACCAACAACTGAAGATGTGAACGTGAAACCAGAACCCACTTCGCCAGGCTTGATACGGTAATCGATTTTACCGAATTGACCAGAACCACCAGATTGTTTCTTATGCGTGTAGCTATCTTCGATTTCACGAGTGATAGTTTCACGGTAAGCAACCTGTGGTTGACCAACGATAAGGTCTACACCGTAAGTACGCTTAAGGATATCTACTTTGATATCTAAGTGAAGCTCACCCATACCTTTAAGGATAGTTTCACCTGAATCTTCATCAGTTTCAACTTGGAAAGATGGATCTTCTGCAACCATTTTACCGATAGCAACACCCATTTTCTCATTACCGCCTTTATCTTTAGGCTGTACAGCAATCGAGATTACTGGAGTTGGGAATACCATTGGCTCAAGTGTTACTGGGTGCTTAGGATCACAAAGAGTGTGACCAGTTTGCACGTTCTTCATACCAACGATAGCGATGATATCGCCCGCTTGCGCTGAAGTAAGCTCTTTACGCTCATCTGCTTGCATCTCAACCATACGGCCAACACGCTCAGTTTTACCAGTAAATGCATTAAGGATAGTGTCACCCTTGTTAAGCACACCAGAGTAGATACGTACGAATGTTAATGCACCGAAACGGTCATCCATGATCTTAAATGCTAACGCTTTGAAAGGTTCGTCAGCAGATACGATTGCATGCTCGCCGTTTTCGTTACCTTCTTCATCCATAAGAGGTTGAGGATCAACTTCTGTAGGAGCAGGTAGGTAATCTACTACTGCGTCAAGTACAAGTTGCATACCTTTGTTTTTGAATGCAGAACCACAGAATGTAGGGAAGAACGCAAGGTCACGAGTACCTTTACGGATACAACGCTTGATGTCTTCGATTGAAGGGATTTCACCTTCCATGTACGCTTCCATTAGGTCATCGTCTTGCTCTACAGCAGTTTCGATAAGCATTTCATGGTATTCATCAGTTTTCTCTACCATGTCTGCAGGAACGTCTTCAATAGTGTAGTTTTCTGGAAGACCTGTCTCATCCCAGATGTATGCTTTTTTGTTTAAAACATCAACAACACCACAGAACTCATCTTCGATACCGATTGGTAAAGTCATGATAAGTGGAGTAGCACCAAGTACTTTTTGTACTTGCGCTGTTACACGGAAAAAATCAGCACCCATACGGTCTAATTTGTTTACGAAGATGATACGTGCAACACCTGACTCATTCGCGTAGCGCCAGTTAGTTTCTGATTGTGGCTCAACACCACCAGAACCACAGAATACACCCACACCGCCATCTAATACTTTAAGTGAACGGTAAACTTCAACGGTGAAGTCAACGTGTCCAGGAGTATCGATAACGTTAAAACGGTGATCTTTCCAGAAACAGCTTACTGCCGCAGACTGGATAGTAATACCGCGCTCAGCTTCTTGATCCATGAAATCGGTAGTCGATTCACCATCATGAACCTCACCTGTTTTGTGGATAGTACCTGTAAGCTTTAGGATACGCTCAGTAGTTGTGGTTTTACCCGCATCAACGTGCGCGAAAATACCAATGTTTCTGTACTTCGATAAATCTGCCATTAATTTTACTCTTAATAAAGTCGATAAATTATTCGGCGGGAGTATAGCATTACTTAAAGCGAACATCACCATAGAAGTCGCTTAAAATGCAATCAATTTATAAAAAACTTGCTTTAAAGATATTTTGAGGTATGAGATGGGCTTAAAAGTGGCATATTATAAACTGTATTTAAACGACTTAAGTCTTTATCAGCGTCATTGTTAAACATCAAAAGCGCAACTGAGTAATGGCATGAAGCAAATACAATTATTTTACCCCATGCAAATCGTTAGTAAAATCACTCAAAACTCATAGTTTTGACTTTGTCGCTAATAACTAAATTACCCGCAGTTTTGGCTTTGATTTCATCAATAGTCACACCGGGTGCACATTCTAATAAATGAAAAGCGCCATCTTTTATTTCTAATAGAGCCAAATCAGTAATTACTTTATTGATACAACCAACACCGGTTAACGGTAGGTTGCATTCATTCAGTAGCTTTGATTCACCGTGTTTATTAGCATGGGTCATAGTGCAAATAATGTTTTTTGCCCCAGCCACTAAATCCATCGCCCCGCCCATACCTTTGACCAATTTATTAGGGATCATCCAACTGGCAATGTTGCCGTTTTGGTCCACTTCAAACGCACCCAGCACGGTTAAATCAACATGCCCACCACGGATCATGGCAAAGCTTTCAGCAGAATTAAAAATAGCGGCACCCGTAGCTGCGGTTACTGTTTCTTTTCCTGCGTTGATCATATCGGCATCTACATTTTTAGCGCTAGGATAGGGCCCCATGCCCAGTAACCCATTTTCTGATTGCAGCATTACCTCAATGCCCTTAGGCACATAATTGGCCACCAATGTAGGTATCCCTATTCCTAAGTTAACGTAGTAGCCATCTTGTAATTCCATTGCCACGCGTTTTGCTATTTGCTCTCGTGTTAATGCCATTATGTGCTCCTTAGGACTTTGTCGCTCGAGTGGTGGTTTTTTCAATACGCTTTTCAAACTCACCTTTAATAACGCGATCGATATAAATACCTGGCGTATGAATTTGGCTTGGCTCAAGCTCTCCGGGCTCGACAATTTCTTCAACCTCTAATACGGTAATTTTACCAGCGGTGGCTGCCATAGGATTAAAGTTCATCGCTGTATGACGATAAATACAGTTACCATAGCGATCTGCCTTCCATGCTTTCACAATGGCAAAGTCACCGATTATACTGGGCTCTAATAAATATTCGCGCCCCTTGATTGAACGGGTTTCTTTACCTTCAGCCACAGGCGTACCGACACCCGTTGCGGTATAAAACGCTGGAATTCCGGCGCCGCCTGCGCGCATTTTTTCGGCTAGCGTCCCTTGTGGCGTTAGTTCAACATCTAACTCGCCACTAAGTAATTGTTGCTCGAAAAGTGCGTTTTCACCGACGTAAGAAGCGACCATTTTACTAATTTGTTTATCTTCAAGTAGTAATCCAAGCCCAAAACCATCAACACCACAATTATTAGATACTACGGTTAAATTACGTGTCCCTTGGCGTTTAATTTGTGCAATCAAGCCTTCAGGAATACCACACAAACCAAAACCACCAGCAATCACGGTCATGCCATCTTCAAGCCCAGTCATAGCGTCACTGTAGCTTGTTACTACTTTATCAAAACCTGCCATTGGCTCCTCCTATTGTGCAGTCCAACCGCCATCAATAGCGATTGCTTGAGCGGTTATGTTGCGTGCAGCATCTGCCATTAAAAAACTCACGGTATGCAAGATTTCGTCTAAGCCGATAAATGCCTTTTTCGGCATGGGTGCCAGCATAATGGTGTCAATTACTTGTTGCTCAGAAATACCATGCTCTTTGGCTTGTGCGGCAATTTGCTGCTCCACTAATGGCGTTTTTACATACGCTGGGCACACTGTATTAATAGTAATATTGGCATCACCTGTTTCTAATGCCATGGTTTTAGCAAAGCCAATTAAGCCATGCTTCGCGGCGATATAAGCAGATTTATACTTAGAGGCCACCATGGCGTGAATAGAACCTATATTAATGATGCGGCCAAAATCTTGCTCACGCATGCGTGGCAGTACCGCTTTACTCATCATTGCGGGACCTACCAACATCACTTGCTGTAAAAGCAGCCACTTATCTGCAGGAAAGTCTTCTAATTTCGCTACATGCTGTATTCCTGCATTATTAATTAATACATCCACAGGTAGCGTAAAAGTGCTAAAAAAATCTTCAATCGCTTGGCTATCTGCCACATTCAATGCATAGCCCTGAGCGTTACCGCCCTGATTAACTATTTTTTGCGCGGCTTGTTGAGCTACCTGTTCATTAAGGTCGGTCACAATAATGCTATGCCCAGCTCGGGCTAGCTGCTCAGCAATGTGTAGCCCTATACCACTAGCCGCGCCGGTGATTAATACGTTTTTACTCATACTGCTACTCCTCTAAAAATTCACTGATCAGCTGCGCTTTAGGCGAGATTGAAAAAATTCCATCGAGATGCCCCCAGCCGCCTTCAATTTCAGAAAGCTGAACCTCTTTCCCAAGCGACTTCATTGACTCATATACAGTGCGCATATTTTCAGGGCGTAGCAGTAAATCATTGGTTGCAGGCAATAACAGTGTTTTAGCGCTAATTTTTTTAAGTGCTGCGCTTAAGTTGCCTCCCATACCGGCAGTAAACAGTTGTGATGCCCGTACCAAATACAATACATGGTTTGCATCTTGGGTTTTTGCACGCGCCATTGCACGCTGTGCTAGTACTTGGTTTAACTTAGGCAAGGTACGAATGTCTTTTAACGCGCCTTCATCAAGTACGTTAAAGTCAGGGAAGCTAGCGTTATAAATAATTGGATGCATCGCATCTTGGGTAATATTTAGCATGGTTGCGGCAAGTCCATCTAATGGGCGCTCCTTGTCGTAGTAATTACCTTGCTGCCAGTTTTTATCTAAACGAATGGGGAGTGCCCATTTTTCAAGCGCAGCGACAGTCCATGCATCCATGGTTGCTGCACCAATAACATGGATTAGGCGTTCAACCTGATCTGGATAACGCGTTGCCCACTCTAGCGCCTGAAAAGAGCCCATAGATGCGCCCATCACGGCATGTAATTTAGTAATGCCCAAACTCTCTAATAAGCGTTTTTGTACGTTAACAAAATCAGTAATAGTAACCACTGGAAAATCCAAGCCATAAGGTTTACCTGTCGCAGGGTTAATTGATGCAGGACCCGTAGTGATTACGTGTGGATCATGCCAATTAGCATTGACTAAGGTGTCAGAGCTGATCACAAAATACTTGTTAGTATCTATGGCTTTTCCTGGGCCAATTAACGCATCCCAGTATCCTGCTGCGGCGTCGTCGGCTGAATATTTACCTGCTGCATGAGAGGTTCCTGAAAAATAATGAGTGATCAAGATTACATTATCTTTAGCTTTGTTAAGCTCACCATAACTTTCCCAACCAATATCAACCTGTGGCAATGTTGTACCCGAAACCGTTGTGAAGTTTTCTGTGCTGAAATGTTGCTTTTCTACTAGTAACGGCTCTGCTTTATCAGCGCCAGACACCGTACTACTAAATAAAAACAGCAACCCTATTATTAATATTGTTTTCATTGCAATTCCTTAAAAAGTGATGAATAAGCTCAGCGCAAGAGCCACCCCAACCAATGGGATAACCACCGTCAATGCGGCTAATGGCCAATAAGCGCGTTGATGTGTTTCTTTACAAATGGCACGTATAGTTGTGACCACGTAACCATTATGTGGCAGGCTGTCTAATGCACCAGAACTAATAGCAACCACTCTGTGTAATTGCTCTGGATTAACCCCCATATCCAAATATCCAGGAGCCACAAGCGGTAGTGCAATCGCTTGCCCGCCGGATGCTGAACCCGTTAATCCGGCTATTACGCTCACGGCAACAGCAGCCCCCACCAACTCATTACCTGGCATATGAGTCATAGCATCAACAGCAGCAATAAACGCCGGCGATACTTTAGCCACTGCGCCAAACCCTACTACAGCAGCAGTGTTACCTATAGCAACTAAGGCGCCAGTGGTCCCCATATTGATGGCATTTGCCATGTTATGAAAATACTTATAATTGATGACCACAATACTTAAAACACCACCAAGCAACGCCACAATTAGTGCGGTTTGTTGTAAAACATCATGCAACATAAATGATAAGAGTAGCACCACCAGCAAAGGAATTACGCCGGTGATTGGATGAGGGCGTTCACGCTCTAAAATAATTGGATCGTCTTCTCTAGCAGCAAAACGCTCACCTTTGGCAACCGCCTTTTTAATCATTTTATTTAGCCAAAAGTAACCGACTGTTGCCATAAAAATGGCCACTACTAAGCTTACTTCCCATGCCGCATAGGGTGAGGTACCTAAATGCTTTACGGGTATCCAATTTTGAATTTCAGGCGAGCCCGCAGAGGTCATAGTGAATGTCACTGAGCCAAACGCTAATGTTGCGGGTATAAAGCGCCGCGGCAAATCGGCATCTTTAAATAAACTGAGCGCCATCGGGTAAACCGAAAACGCCACAATAAATACACTGACTCCGCCATAAGTCAGCACGGCACAAGCAATCACCACCGCCAGCACCGCATGCTTCATACCTAACTTGCCAACAATGTAACTGGCTACACTATCTGCTGCACCAGTATCTTCCATAAACTTACCGAACAACGAGCCCAGTAAAAACATAAAAAACCATGCACTTAAAAATCCAGCAAAGCCATCCATGTACGCGTTAATAAAATTACTGTCGGCAGTCACCGGGAATATAGCCATCCCGCTTGTTAGTGCCACCAACAATGCACATATTGGCGCGGCAATAAATAAATTGACCCCGCGCAACGTTAAAATTATCAGCAGTATTAAACCGCCTAACAGCCCTATCATGCTCAGCATAGACATTCCTATAATTATTGTTATTACCCAGATGAGGTGACATCGCAGTAACTGTTGTTAGTTTTATCGCTCAGCGCAAATAAAGACATAGCACTAAGGTACTATACGTTATAAAACTTACACAAAAATCATATAAGTCAAGGTGTTAAGCTTTTATAGCACTATGGTACTAATTCATTTTTTAACACTATCTTCTACATTAAGTGCAGGTGACATGAGCAAACAAATAATCAACTAATAACAACAGGAACACACCATGATAAAGCTCAAACAAAATATCACACCCGTTACACTCGCTGTTTCACTCGCCTTATTAAGTGCAACAAGTGTGGCAGCTGAACAAGCGCCTAAAGTAAAAAAAGCAGAGTTAGAGCGAATAGAAGTAACCGCTCGCAAAACCGTTGAAAACTTACAAGAAGTTCCGGTTGCCGTAACCTCAATTGGCGCACAAGAATTAGCAGAAAACGGCATCAGCGTAATGACTGAAGTACAGCAGTTTTCACCCAACACTACGCTACAATCAAGCCGAGGCACTAACTCTACCATCACTGCGTTTATTCGCGGTGTAGGTCAGCAAGACCCGCTTTGGGGCTATGAACCTGGCGTAGGTATTTACATTGATGATGTATACATCGCCCGCCCGCAAGGTGCCGTGCTCGACTTACTTGATGTACAACAAATTGAGGTGTTACGTGGCCCACAAGGTACGCTATATGGCAAAAACACTATTGGTGGTGCAGTTAAGTATGTCACTAAAGAAATGAGCGGAGATGCAACGCTAAATATTCAAGGCACCGTAGGCAGCTACAGCCAAAAAGATTTAAAAGTCACTGGGCAGCTCCCGCTTATTGACGAAAAACTCTATGTTGGTTTTGGTTTTGCCACATTGAACCGTGATGGCTATGGTGAATTTTTAACGTCAGCGCTTGATAATCAAGACCGCGAAAACTATAACAAAGATGTTACCGCAGCACGGGTTACGTTAGAGTACACCCCTACCGATGACTTATTCTTTCGTTTAGCGTGGGATAAAACCGATGATGACTCTAACGCGAAAGGCGGGTATCGCTTACTTCCAAGCATATTAACTAATGCACCTGTACCCGATAGCGTGTATGACTCTTATACTAGTTTACCAACATGGAACAAAGTAGAACTTGAAGGTATGAGCTTAACTGCTCGTTGGGATATGAGCGCAAACACCAGCATTAAATACGTTGCAGCAACAAGAGAAAGCTATTCACCAACCAATATCGACTTTGATAATACCTCTTTACCTATTTTTGATGTTCCAGCCATTTATGACGATGAACAAACCACGCATGAGTTGCAGCTAAATCACAGTGGCGATAACTACAAATTAGTATCGGGCTTATATTACTATGATGGTGAATCGTGTGGCCAGTTTGAAGCAATATTAGGTGTGCTTGGTCAAAGTTTAGGTGCCCCAGGGCTTACGCGTGAAGTAAGCGGTTGCAGCAATTCCACCAGTAAAGCGGCATATATACAAGGAAGCTACGACTTTGATGAAAAATGGTCAATGACACTTGGCGCGCGCTATACCAAAGACAGCAAAGAAGCGATTGTAAATAATGGTCTTATTTTTGACATTGTTTACCCTGAATCAGGTTGGATCCCAGGTTATGTTCGCCCAGAAGGACAACTCGTGCCTACGGTACTAGATGACAGCGAAGATTGGTCACGCTTTACGCCTCGTGCGGGTGTTGAATATCAATATAATAACGACATCATGTTTTTTGCTAGTTACTCGCAAGGGTTTAAGTCAGGGACATTTAATCCACGAGCTACAACAGCAGAACCTGCAGCAAGGCCCGAAGTGGTTGACTCTATTGAGTTAGGCATGAAAAGCGAATGGAATGATAATTTACGCGCAAATTTAACTGTATTCACACTTGATCATAAAGACCGTCAGTACATATCGGTATTACCCGGTGACAGCGCCGCCGATTTAAACCAGCGCTTAGGTAATATTGGCGAGTCTAAGTCTGATGGCGTTGAATTAGAACTTAGCTATGTTGCAAACGATGCACTAACTTTCGACGCGTCAATAGGTTACATCGACAGTAGTTTTGAAAATGTAATTGATACCAATCCTGATACCGGTGAAACATTTGATAAATCAGACCGTTTTAGTGTTTCAAACACCCCAGATCTAACTTTCAACTTAGGTGCTACCTATCGTTTATACACAGAAATGGGCGACTTCGTTATAAATGGTAATTACTATCACCGTGGTGATTATGCGTTATTCGAAGAAGATAGCCTCTTAACACAAGACGCCTACGGATTATTAAATATTGGTGTTACTTGGTATAGCGCAGATGGCCATTGGACTGCGGGTATTTATGGTAAAAATCTAACCGATGAAGAATACATGATTGGTGGTTATCAGTTCGTGGCTCCTGACCCATCAGATCCAACTGATACCAGCAAATACACACCCGGTCTTGGTGGCGATAATACCTTAATTGGTTATTACGGTGACCCCCGCACAATATCACTCACTGTGGGCTATCGTTTTTAAAATTTAATTTAAGCGTTAAGGTTTGTCTGTATATCCCCACAGACAAACCTTGTTTCACATCGCAAAATCACATATAACTTAATGCATTGGAGACTATTTGAAATGGCTTGTGCTGTGAATACCATAATTGCTGATGACCACCCTTTATTCAGAAGTGCGCTACGTCAAGCAGCAGCGACTTCAGTACCAGAACAATATATAAAAGAAACCAGCGATATCGACGGTTTGTTTAGCTTATTAAAATCACACCCCGAGATAGAGCTGATATTTTTAGATTTAACAATTCCTGGCGCCAATGGTTTACAAGCGCTCTCGCAACTAAGAAATCAATACCCTGATATATTAATTATTATGGTATCGGCTAACGAAACCCCCACTATCATAAAACAAGCCATGAGCTTAGGTGCTGCAGGCTATATTCCAAAGTCATCATCCCTTGATGTGATCAGTGAAGCCATTGAACATGTACTCAATGGAGACTCTTGGTTGCCAACAGATATTGACTTAACTGATGTGGTTGTTAATGACGAACAGAGCAATTTTGCCCGCAACCTAGAAAAACTCACTCCACAGCAATACCGTGTACTCGCGATGATAGCCGACGGGCTCTTGAACAAACAAATTGCCTTTGAAATGTCGATTCAAGAAACCACCATAAAACAACATGTATCGGCCATTTTGCGAAAGCTGAATGTGTATAACCGTACCCAAGCAGGCATTTTGTTTAATCAGCTATCTCAAGTTGGTAAGTTAGAGGCGAGCTAATATGAATTAATACAATTTAAGTATTTCTTTATAATCTTTTTTAAGGCTGTCTAGCTGAAATTGTTAATACATACATTAGCACCTACAACTAGCTGGCTCATACGCGGACTGTACTGCCCACCAAACGCGCCAACCAAAAAGTTAACAAATGATGTAAAATTGCAAAAAACAAACCAAATTTAAAAAATTTCATGTTGATATTTTTATGCAATAAAAAACTAAAAAACACCGAAAAAAACCTTTTCAATGAATAACCTCCCTAGATTAATGAATATTGATTTTAAAGCCACACCCACCGCACTTGATTACACCTCATTAACATGCTTTCTTGATATAAAACAATAATCAAACAAACATTCACAGGGTCAAAATGAAAAAGTTTAAAAGAAAAATTCTTGCTTGCGCAATTACAACTCAATTAATCACCTCTTATCATGCCTCAGCAGAAGAAAAGCCTAAAGTTGATAAAGAAATTGAACAGATTGAGGTTACTGCTACACGTCGCTCAGGTTCAATTCAAGAGGCTCCTTTAAATATTACAGCGCTTAATAGTGATGTCATAAAGGATCAAAACATTGGTGATTTAGAAGATGTAGCTCGTTGGGTCCCAGGCCTAACAGTTTCAGATCAAGGTGGTCGTGAAGGTTCTCCAATTATTGTTCGAGGTTTAAATACTAACTCGTCAGATCGCGGCTCTGATGGGGGCACTGTAGCTACTTATGTTGGTGAAATACCGCTTAATATTAATCTTCGCTTGACTGATATTGATCGAGTCGAAGTATTAATTGGCCCGCAAGGTACCTTATATGGTGCTGGTACTTTAGGTGGTGCTATACGCTATTTATTAAAGCAACCACAATTAGACATTACTGAAGGTAGCGTGAGTGGCGATTTATTCGCAATTAATGAAAGCGATGATACTGGGGGTGAGTTTGGCCTGGTATTTAATACCCCGCTTATCGATGACGTGTTAGCCGTTCGTGCCAGCGTTAATCATTATGACAGACCTGGTTATATTGATTATAAATACGTAGTACGAAACCCAGGGGTCTCAAACCCTAATCCAGATTTTACAAACCAAGATGATATTGATGAAAACTTACAACGCGTTAATGACGTTAACGATGAGCAAATCACTACGGGACGCTTTTCTGTTCGTTGGCAGCCAAACTCATCAATTGATGCAACACTCAATTACTTTTATCAAAAACAAGAAAATGGCGGCAACTCAACGTCACAATATGGCGCATTAGCAAATAGCAGCGCACTTCAAGGTACTGTAGGTAAATATGAAAACGCAGCTCGCGTGCTTGAACCGGGCGAGCAAGAAAACGATTTACTTAGCTTAGAAATCAAAGCTGATTTAGGCTTTGCTGAACTTGTATCAGCCTCTGGTTGGTCAAGCTATGAGCAGTCTGGGCAGCGAGATCAAACCGACTTACTTTATGATATTTGGACTGGTTACGCTGATTTTCCTGCATTTGTTGGTCAAACTTTAGATACTTCAGATCAAGATAACTTCACTCAAGAATTGCGTTTAGTATCGGCTTCAGAGGGCCCATTAAGTTGGATTGTAGGCGGCTACTATAATAAGCAAGAAAACTTATCAGATGACCGCGAATATACCCCAGGCTTAACTGACTTTTGGGGCGGTGGTATTGCGAACGTACAAAAAGATCTAGAATATATCGCCCTTAGTAATTCAGAAATAACAGAAAAAGCATTATTTGGTGAGGCTGGCTATAGCTTTACTGATCAGTTTGATATCACTTTGGGCGCGCGTTTATATGAATATGATATATCCACCAATGCAGGGTCAGCTACACCACTTTATTCTGGCGATTTCTCGTCTCTTGACCAAATTGAGATGGAAAATGTTAGCGCCAATGATAACGGTAATCTATTTAAGTTTAATGCAAACTATACGTTTGATTCTGGTGTACTCGCTTACTTTACTGTCAGTGAAGGGTTTCGAATTGGTGGCGGTAATGGTATTGCGCCGTGTCCAGATGTGTTACCAGAACAGCAAATTGTTTGTGCTCTTCCAAGTGAAGAAGACTATAAGGCTGATACCACGGTAAACTATGAACTTGGCTTTAAATCAACCTGGCTCAGAAATCGATTGCACTTTAATGCTGCACTCTTTAATGTTGACTGGAATGACGCCCAAGTGGGTAGCTCTACTGTTAATGGCCAAGAGCTTATTACATCAAATGCAGGCTCAGCAAACTCAAAAGGCGTAGAAATTTCATCTCGTGCAATCATTGGCGATCACTGGACAGCTTACGCGACTTACGCTTATGCAAAAGCAGAACTAACTGAAGATGCACCAGATTTATTTGGTATTGGCATTGGCGCTATGAATGGGGATCGATTACCCGGCGCCCCTGAGCATCAGTTTTCATTCGGCCTTCGTTATGAGCAAGATGTGCTCGACGATAAACTACTGAGCGTTAACTACGGTATGACTGCACAAAGCGATATGATTACCAAAGTGGGCTTAAGAGACGATGGTGAGACATTAGCTGGCTATTCATTAAGCAACTTATCAGCTAAGTTAACAGGTGATATGTGGTCAGCTACATTATATATCGACAACCTGTTCGATAAGTATGCTTTTACTTCGGTACGCCGTGATAAGTCATGGGCTGGTATGTCGACCTCTGGCGCTAATAAAGCGTTACCTGAATTACAACGCGTATACGCTCACTATACAACAACGCCTCGCACTATTGGTATGAAGTTTACTTATAACTTTGAACTATAAAACTGAGCGATAGTTAAAAGCCTTGTTGATAATCAGCAAGGCTTTATTATTACCTCTCGTTAAGGTTATTTATGCTAACAGCACATCAACATCAGTTAAAAAAACAGGTATTTACAGCAATAAACAATAACCAGTTATCCGCCGCTCACCAACTGCTAGTTAAGCAATTACAGTACGATGCGACAGACCATTTTTGCTATTACCTACTAGCCGAAGTGAATATTGCTGCAGGCGACAACTACAAAGCCATACAACTGATAGAAAAAGCCTTAACAATCAATAACCATCCCTTATATGTGCTGCATTTATCTAAGCTAATGATACTAAAGGGTGACGTAACATTGGCGACCAGTTACTATCAGGAAGCTATCAAGTATCAAGGTTATGGGCCTCTAGAGTGGGATACCTTAGCTAATATAGCGACTCGACTTGGTGACTATAAACATGCTTTAGCATGGCAAAAAATAGCTTATGAAGCCGCACCTACACACCCCAAAATTAATTACAACTTAGCCATTGCCTATAAAATAAATGGCCAATTAGATCACGCAAAAACGCTATTATTAGCGCTTATAAAACGCGAGCCAAGTTACTTACAAGCACATTACTCTCTTGCAGAACTAAATACCTCAACTGAAGCAAAAACACATATTACCGAGCTAAAAAAACGACTTAGTAGTAGCTTAACTGCAACAGAACAGCAAATGATTTATCACAGTTTGGCACTAAATCACGAACATATTGGTGATTATGAACAAGCTTTTAGTTACTTTCGTGATAGTAAATTGGCTATAAAACATCAAGTAAACTATGAAGCCAGCAAACACCAAATATTTTGCCAACAATTAATAGCATTAAGTGAAAAGATTCAATTAACAGCAAAAAACGCTGACTTCTCACCCATATTTGTCATGGGTATGCCTCGCTCAGGCACCACATTAGTAGAAAAAATTATTAATCAAAGTACCGAGGTGACCGGCCTTGGGGAGCTAAATGACATTGCACAGTTACTACAAAGCACTGCAGCGTCAAAACATGTTTTAGATATCCGTATGATTGAGCAGGCATTTCAAAAGTTTAAGCTTGATAACCCCTTAAATGGCTACCAATCGCGCTGCGAAAGCATGATGACTTCACCTAGGAGCTGTGACAAGCAACCCTTTAATTTTTACTTTATTGATTTTATTTTAGCTGCGTTTCCAGAGGCAAAAATAGTCTGTATGCTGCGCGACCCTGTGGATAGCTGTATTGCAAATTACAGGCAGCTATATAGCCCGCACAGTGCATTTCATCATTACAGCTATGACTTACAAGATATTGCTCATTTTTATCAAGATTATAAGTTACTTATCAACCACTTTCAGAAAAAGTATCCTAATAATGTAATGATTCAACACTATGAAGAGCTAGTAACAGATGCCACCTTGCAAACTCAAACATTATTTAATTTTTGTAATTTACAATGGCAGCCCAGCTGCTTAGCGTTTTATAAAAGCAACAGCGCCTCGGCTACTGCTAGCAAAGTGCAAATTCGCCAACCACTCAATAGTAAGAGTATTGGCTACTGGCAACATTATCAGCAAGCCTGTGATATGTTATCGAATAAGTTTAATTAATCGATAATAATTAGCAAGTCATGCCTTTCACCCGCAATTAGTGATTTAAACATAGCTAAAAATCATGAAAAACAAGGCTCTGGTGTGTTATTAACCCACTTGCCTTAAAGTAAAGTCAGTCGTTTTATCATTCTTTTTAATGCCGGTGCTTTAAGTGGTTTGTACAATAAAGGATAACCTGCATCGAGTACGCGCTCGCGTATTTGCTCATCATGGTTTGCAGTATTAACAATGGCAGGCAACGTCATTAATCCTGCTTGTTCAATCACCTCAAGCCCCGTTACACCATCATCCAATTGATAATCAACAATAAGTAGTTGTGGTAGTGTATTTTCTGCTTTGAGTTGCTCAAGTTCAATTAAGTTAGTGGCGGTGGCAATTTCACAGCCCCAGTTTTCTAGCAACTGTTTTAGCGCTTCAAGTACATTACGATCGTTATCCACAAGCCAAATACATAAACGACCCAATTCAGTTTCTGAATTGGCAGGTACATGCGCAGTGGCTGGTGTTTTTAAACTAGGTTTGCATGGCATGGTTAAAGTAAATTGAGTGCCTTTATTAAGCTGAGAGCCCATTACCAAAGGAATATTTAATAAATCACAAATACGTTTGGTGATAGAAAGCCCCAATCCTAATCCCTCGGCGTTAGGTTTATCGCCCAGCTGCTTAAATTCTTGATAAATACTCTGCTGATCACTGGTAGCAATGCCTATGCCTGTATCTTCAATCACAAACGATACATGATGTTCATCAAGTAAAACTTTTAAACGTACTTCACCATACTCTGTGTAGCGTATAGCATTACTAAGTAAGTTTCTTAGTACACGCTTAAGTAATGCTTTGTCGGTATAAATTCGCGCATCGCACGACTCAACGATAAAACCGAGGCCTTTTTCTTGAGCTAGTGCTAAATAATCATTACGCAGTGGCTCTATTAAACTACTCACATTAAATTCCGTTAACTGCACTTTAAACGAACCTGAATCGAGTTTAGTTAACTCTAAAATACTCGAAAGTAGCTCTTCTGCACTTGCTAAGGAATTTTTAATATTCATAGCTAGATCTTTAAGCTCAGTATCTTGGGCTTTTTCGTTCATTAGCGAACAAAATAAACTTGCGGCATTAAATGGCTGCAATAAATCGTGACTCGCCGCGGCAAAAAAACGCGTTTTACTTACTGTTGCCTGCTCTGCTACTTGCTTAGCTTTAGAAAGCGCTTGGTTAGCCTGTGTTAATGCTGCAGTGCGCGTAGCCACTTTTTCTTCAAGACTAACATTCGCTTCGGTGAGTGCTTTTTGTTGTTTTACAAACTCACTTATGTCGGTGTAAGTCGTTACAAACCCGCCACCAGGCAAGGGATTTCCTTGCATTTCAAATACTCGGCCATCACTATGTGCGCGTTGATATTTATACGCACTGCCTTGTTTTAAATAAGCTAAACGCTTATCGACTTCTGTATTAATATCCTCACCACGAAATAAGCCTCGCTCAGCGTTAAAGCGAATAATATCGGCAACGGGTCGGCCTATATATAAAGCACTATCGGGGTAATTAAACATGTGCTTATAGCCCTGATTCCAAGCGACCAAACGCAACTCACTATCTACTACGCTAATCCCTTGTTGAATATTTTCAATGGTAGATTGCAGTAAATCACGATTAAATTTAAGCACTTGGCTAGCTTCATCGACAAACTCAGCAACTTGCTCTAAAGGCTGACGCTGCTCATTTTTCGCTACATCTAAAATTAGCCGTGCTGATGCACCACCAATAACCGCTGACATTTCACGCTCAACTAATAACTCAAGCTCAACATTAGCAATCCGTTTCCATTGGCTTTTGTCATGCGGAAAATACTGCTGCACTAAAGAATGGCTCGCGTCTTTTTCAGCAAAACGCTGTAATAATGCCCCTAAATCTTCATAATTGAGTGGCTGCAATGTGGTGTTTAATCGCGAGTCGTTTAATTGAGATATGAACTTATTGCTTTGCAGGCGCTCAGCAAGCGTTGCACGACTAAATAGTGGTACAAGCAAATACACTAACGTATTAACCCCTAACGACAACAGTAATGATTGGCTAATACTTTCTAAATTCAATGAAAGTAAATTAGTGGGCGCTAACCAAGCAACTTGCCATGGCCCTTCTATTAACCAACTACTTTGACTACCAAAACCACTGGCTAAATTAGGTAGCAGTAAAGTGTAACCCCAAATTACAAAGCCACTTAAAATACCGAGCTGTGCACCACGACACGATGCGTGGCGCCACCATAAACCAATAATCATCGCAGGAGCAAATTGCGCAACTAAGGTAAACGACATAAGCCCAACGGTTGCAAGTGTGGTGGTTTCTGCCAGCACTCTATGAGTGAAATAGCTGAGTAATAAAATAAGTACAATTACAATTTTACGCGCATGCAATAAGTTGTTTTTATCCAATCCTCGGCTGCTTGACGTTAACTGTGAGCGACGCAAAATAAACTGATTAATAAAATCATTAGTGATCATCACCGACAGCACAATTGCCGACACAATCACCATACTTGTGGCCGCTGAAAAGCCACCTAAAAAGGCCAGTAAGGTTACCCCGCTATTATCTGTCGCCATTGGCAACGCTAATACGAAGGTATCTTGACCAACGCTACTATCACTAAAATAAACCAGCCCAGCGTAAGCTATAGGTAAAATAAATAAGTTGATCAGTAATAAATACAACGGAAATAACCAGCGAGCGGTTGCCAGCTCATTATTGTTATTGTTTTCAATAAAGCTCATATGAAACTGACGCGGCAAACATAACGTTGCCAGTATCCCCAACAAGGTATGTGCAACATAGACATAAACGGGGCTTTGAGTCGCGGCAACGTGTGTTGGTATGTTTAGCGCTTGCGCCTGTTCATACAAAGCAATAGGGCTATCAAATATAGAAAAACACACATACAAGCCCACCGCAATAAAGGCAAGTAACTTAACAATTGATTCAAAGGCAATACTGGCAATTAACCCGGGGTTATGCTCACTGGGCTTAAGCCTGCGAGCGCCAAATAAAATAGCAAATAAAGCCAGCAATAACGTAATATAAAACGTACTATCTGCCCATACTTGGTTACTTTGAGTGGGGGCTCGGTCGGTGAGTAAATTAATACTTTGTGCGGTCGCACTAAGTTGTAAAGAAATATACGGTACAATTGCTATCACTGAAATAAGTGAAATAAGCCCTGACAAACTCGACGACTGCCCATAGCGAGTAGCAATAAAGTCAGCCATAGAGGTAAGCTTTTGCTGTCGACAAATATGCGCAATACGACAATACAGCTGCCAGCCAAAAATAAATAATATAATCGTGCCCGCATAGGTAGGCGCCAACCACCAGCCATTACTAGCCGCTTGTGCTGTGGTGCCGTAAAAAGCCCATGAGGTACAATAAACACCCAATGACAGCCCGTAGGTTAAACCTTTGAAAGGAAGTACCTTACGCCTATCCGCCCAGCCCGCAACTGCAAATAATATCCCTAGATACACCACAGCAATAAGGCTAATAAACCAAATTGAAAACATATTTTTGTTCTTGTTATTATTTTTATAATACTTAACTTAGCATAAGGGGGTGTGTAGCAAAAAGCAGCCCTTACTTTAGTGCTATAAATGAACAAAAAGGTAAAATAAGAATTATTTGCATTTAGGTGTTGACAGTTATTTAAATCTAATTGATAATCACTATCAACAAGACGAAGCATACTTCTTGTGACGGAAAAGTTCATTTGTTTCTCGACCCTGAAACAACGTGTGGCGCACGTTAACAGCTATGGAAACCTGTTATAAACCACAACGCCCCTTGCTGTTTATGACCTGTTTCCGCCCTACTCATTTACTTGCTACATTGCTCATATCGGTGACGGTAGATATGAAACTAAAAAAGCCCTTACGGGCTTTTTTTATGTCTGTAATTTAGTGCGTAAGGCCTTAACCTGCGCTTTTATAAATTAACGACGGTTTTTTCGTGCACGTGCTCGGCGTTGTTTTTTCTCTTCTTCTTTGGCTTGCTTTTTCGCCTCTGCTGCCGCGCGCAATCCAGCCACCATTATTTCTTCTTCTTCACGCATGGCAGGTGTTTCCATGGTAATACGACCGATAATGCCATCTCGTAATTCATTAATTAGAATTTCCGACATTTTATACGTATCGATTTGGTTACCACCGCGAATACAGCCGCGCTTTTTACCCGCCATTTCAACAAACTCCCAATCGCTTTCTGGCAGTTCATCTAATTTATAGCGCGCTTTTAAAAGCTCAGGATAAGCATGCAATAAATACTCAGCGGTGTAACTTGCCACTTCTTCGTACTCAATAGCGGTATCACGTATCGCACCGGTTGCGCCTAAACGATAACCTGAGTTTTCGTTCTCTACTTTTGGCCACAGCATCCCTGGCGTATCGTAAAGCATAATGCCATCATCAAGTTTAATACGTTGCTGCGCCTTAGTAACTGCAGGCTCGTTACCCGTTTTAGCCACTATACGCCCAGCAAGCACATTTATGAGCGTCGATTTACCTACGTTAGGAATACCCATGATCATGGCTTTAATTTGCTTATCGGCACCGACTTTATGTGGCACTAACTTTTTACATAGCTCATTAATTCGATGCACTTCTGCGGCTTTATCGTTACCAAATGCAATGGCTTTTACGCCATTTTCTTGCTCAAAATAGTCTTTCCAGGTTTGCGTCATTTTAGGATCAGCTAAATCGGCTTTATTGAGAATTTTGATGACCGGCTTACCTTCACGCAGGGTAGCCACCATCGGGTTTTCGCTACTGTAAGGAATGCGCGCATCTAGCACTTCAATGATCACATCCATTTGTGGCATTATTTCTTTAATTTCATTTCGGGCTTTATTCATGTGCCCAGGGAACCACTGGATAGCCATTTTTAACTCCTAACATATAATTTGTAGCTATTTTAACTGGCAATTCATTTAATTGCGCTATACTGACGCAAATTTTTTCATATAAGACACTATGGCTCTCAAATCTACCATCATGAAGGCGCAGTTATCGCTTAGCGATATGGACCGTCACGTATACCAAGACTTTCACCTGACCTTGGCACAACACCCATCAGAAACAGATCAGCGGTTGATGATCCGCTTACTCGCTTTTGCACTTAATAGCTGTGATGGTTTAGAGTTTACCAAAGGGTTAAGCGCTGATGATGAGCCGGAGCTTTGGCATGTCAATTACAGTGAAGAAATAGAGCTGTGGATTGAGCTGGGGTTACCAGATGAAAAGCGCCTTAAAAAAGCCTGTAATAAAGCTAAAAAAGTAATTTTATATACCTATGGCGAGAATAACCAAGCTATTTGGTGGCAAAAGCATCAGCCTAAATTATATGAGTTTAAAAACTTAAGCATCTTTAGTCTTGATTATGCTGCTACTCAGCTATTAGCTGCGTTGGTTGATCGTAATATTAAATTGGCAATTACCATTCAAGATGGTGAAGTTTGGGTTAATACCGACACCACTAACATTGAGATAAAACCTCAGCAATTAATGTAACTAGAATAGGTTATACCAATTGCATTAAATTAGTTATCTATTATAGCGACAAGTAAATAAGTCGGTAACAAGGCGAAAATTGTGACATATAGTTGTTCTATATAAATAATTTTTAACGTAGGTAGCGGATTATTTAATACGCTAGAATGATCATGTTTTTAATAAAATTGGTATTAGGGGGCATATGAAAGTTAAACACGTTATTGTTTTACATGGCTTATATATGTCTGGCTTGGTGATGCGCCCGTTGTGCTCACGCTTGGAGGAGTCGGGGGTGAAAGTTTTAAACCTTACCTACAATACGCGTGACCCTAATCGGGATGCTATTTTTTCGCAAATAGATGAATTTATTGGCAACGAGCCTTCTGCTTTAGTGTGTCACTCTATGGGGGGCTTAGTTGCTCGCGCCTATTTAGAGGCAAACTCAGCGCCAAGTCATCATGTTGAAAAGGTAATCACCTTAGGAACGCCACATACTGGCAGCCATATTGCTGAAAAAATGCAGCAAAAAGGGTTCGAGCTATTATTAAAAAATAGCGTTGAGTTTTTACTCTCTAAGAATGGTGATTGGCCTTTTAAAGCCAAGCTATATAGCATTGCCGGCGACTTACCGATTGGCTTAATGCCACTCATTGTAAAAGGCAGCCGCTCTGATGGCACTGTATTGCTAGATGAAACCAAGCTAAAGGGTATGGCTGAACACAAGGTGTTTCATTTAAGCCATACAAGTATGATTTACTCTCGCCAAGTCGTTAATTATATTCTTGAGCGCTTGAACGAGGACATTTAATCCTCAGCTGCAGCGGCCACTTTATAGCTGATCAAAAATATAATACCTAACACCAGCGGCATGGGTGCAGCGATATAACCAAAGGTATCAGAGTTTGCAAAACTCGCACCCGCTAAGTGCGCAACTAATCCAACAACAAACGCGACCAAAGCAATACCAATAACGATGAGTTCAGCTTTATTTTCTTTACGTGTTTTAGCTTCCATTATTTCTCTCCGCATCTAATCAAGTAGCCCCTTAACTTAATAAAGTACTCTCTATCAAGTTGGGTTATATTGATTATGCGCTTTACTTGTGCGCGTTTTTTGACCTAAATCAATAAATAAAATAAGTCTGTGCTGAGCCTTTCAAAAGCTTGTTTTAGATCATATTTTGTACTCACAAAATAAACAATTTCGCTGCTCAAGGTAGTATTTTTATAAACACAACCCATATCTATTGAACAGCGTTAGCTAACTTATTTAAAAAGTCGAGCTAAGGTGATAGCTTTTAGCTATGACACCAATATGTATAAACGATTTTATTAATACACCATCTTAGGTAATACTGACTGTATTGAACAAGGTGTAAACAAATTCATAAAACGGTTATTTAAGGAGCAATGTATGTCGCAAGTAAATGCAATTGGTTTAAACAGTACAAAAAGTGAAGATATTATTAAGTCACTGAATACGCTTTTAAGCAGCTATCAAATTCAATATATGAATGCGCGTGGTTTTCACTGGAACATTAAAGGCCGAAACTTTTTTGAATTACATTTAAAGTTTGAAGAAATTTATAACTTACTACTGTTAAAAGTAGATGAAATCGCAGAACGTATTTTAACGCTTGATGGTGCACCGCTACATGCATTTTCAGATTACTTAGAAGTAAGTGAAATTAAAGAAGCAAAAGGGATCAGCGACGGCGTAACCGCAGTAGAGAACTTACTGGCCGGATACAGCAGCTTAATTAAAATGCAGCGCGATATTCTTGCACAAGCCGCTGAAGCTGATGATGAAGGTACCGCGTCATTAATGAGTGACTACATTAAAGAGCAAGAAAAACTAGTGTGGATGTTAAAAGCCTACCTAGATTAAGTTATTTTAAAAAATAGAAAGCCTCAGTTATTACTGAGGCTTTTTTGTAAAAATCATTTACGGGCTATGACAAAGCGATAAAAAAGGCCATTTCTAGCGCTTTTTCCTCTAAACTCTTAAAGCGACCCGATGCGCCTCCATGCCCTGCATCCATGTCGGTTTTAAACACTAAAATATTATCATCGGTTTTATATTCACGCATTTTAGCCACCCATTTCATTGGTTCCCAATACTGTACTTGTGAGTCGTGCAAACCGGTTGTCACCAGTATATTGGGGTAGTGTTGCGCACTAATATTGTCGTACGGTGAATACGCTTCAATAATGTCGTAAAAATGGGGGTCATTTGGGTTACCCCATTCATCATACTCATTTGTTGTAAGCGGAATGCTTTCATCTAACATTGTGGTGAGTACATCTAAAAATGGCACATGGCAGCCCACTCCACAGTAAAGCTCAGGCGCTTGATTTACCACAGCTCCCATTAATAACCCCCCAGCACTGCCACCAGAGGCAAACACTTTACTTTTGTTGCCATATCCTTGCTCAGTGAGCGCTTTGGTTACATCTATAAAGTCATTAAAGCTATTTTGTTTATGCTGTTTCTTACCATGTTCGTACCATGAACGCCCTAGCATTTCGCTACCACGCACATGCGCAATCGCATAGACAAAACCACGGTCGAGTAAGCTAAGTGACGTACTCGAAAAGCTAGGATCTATGGTGATCCCATACGCGCCATAACCATATTGAAACAACGGATTTGAGCCATCTTTTTTGAAGCTATCTTTACGATATACCAACGACACCGGCACTTTTACCCCATCTCGAGCGCTTACCATAAGTCGCTCTGACTGGTAGTCTTCTGCGTTAAAATCACCGAGTACTTTTTGTTGTTTAAGTAAGGTTTTTTCGCCTGTGGTTAAATCAACATTATAGAGCGAGCCTGGCGTTGTTAAGCTTGAATAGTAAATGCGTGCATGGGTTACACTTGGCTCTGGGTTCATCGCAATAGCGGCGTAGTAACAAGGATCATCAAACTCAAGGTGCATTCGCTCGCCGTTTTTATTAACCACAACAAAGCGTGCTTGGCCTTGTTCGCGCTCGCTAAGCACTAAAAAGTCGTTAAATAGTTCAACGCCTTCTAATAATACAGTTTCACGGTGAGGGGTATGTGTTTGCCACTGGTTTTTATCCGCTATGGTATCGCTTGTTGCGGTCATTAATCTAAAGTTTTTGGCCTGCCAGTTAGTCACTATATAAAAAGTACCACCAAGCTTATCGATATCAAATTCATGCCCCTCTTCGCGCGGCATTAAAGCGGTAAACTCACCTTTAGGTTGATTGGCATCAAGCACCCACATGTCGTTAGTTTCTGTGCTCGCTAAATCAATAATAATTAAGCTTTCATCACGACTTTTACCTAAGCCCATAAAAAAGCTGCTGTCTTGCTCTTCGTATACCAGCACATCTTGGTGTTGCTCAGTCCCTAGTTCATGTCTAAAAACTTGATAACCTAATAAGGTTTTTAAATCCTTTTTTACATAAAATACGGTTTTATTGTCGTTCGCCCAAACCACTTGCCCCTCGGTAATCTCAAGTATATCGTCGAGCATTTTATTGCTGCTTAAATCTTTAAACCGTACTGTGTATATCCGTCTGCCATCGGTATCTTCAGAGTAAGCCATTAATTGCTCGTTGGGGCTCAGTGCCACTTCCCCTAACTCATAAAATTCATAGCCATTGGCAAGTTCATTAACATCAAGTAGTAGTTCTTTATCAGCCATTGCCATACTGCGGCTGCGATAATGACGCGCATATTCATCATCTCCGCGAACCTCTGAGTGATACCAATACTGGCCGTCTTTTACCGGTACAGTGTTATCGTCTTTTACAATACGACCTTTAAGCTCCTCAAATAATGTATTTTGTAGTGGCTTAATGGCAGCTAATTGTGCATCACAATAGGCATTTTCTTGCGCTAAATGTGCGAGTATATCGGCATTTTGTCGCTCATCATCGCGCATCCAATAATAATCATCACTGCGTGTTTTAGCATGAGTAGTCAGCGCATGAGCTTGCTTTTTAGCAACAGGGAAATTAGGTAATAAGCTTAAAGAATAATCAGAAGAAGACACAAAAAAACCGCTTAAAAAATAACAATGGCGGTCAGTTTATCATAAAAATAAAAAAGCCCACTCATAGTTGAGTGGGCTAAAGCGGTATAAATTCGATAACTAAAAACTACGAGAATTTTTATTGTTGTCGTTATACCTAAGGGAAGTTGATTTACTGTATTTGCTGCCAAGCCATCGCCCAGCTTTCACCAACGCCTGGCTCAAACATAGCGCTATTCTCATTCACACGGCAAAACTCACTAAATGGCCATGCCTTACACTGGTATATATGCCCTGTTTTTGGCTGTAATACTTTTGTGCCCGCACTGTACATATCGCCATTTTGAGGATAAACCGCGTCGTATCCAAGGCTATTGACTGTGATTAATTTTTTATTTTTTTCAGCGCGATTAAAGTGAACCACCGCGCTACAAATACCACTGCTTTCAAGTGCAAATATTTTGTTATGTCGGTACGCAACCACCAATCCTTGCTCTGTCATTCTGCCAGCGCACACAAGCGGAATATGCATATTAATATGCTCAACCACCAGCAAACTCCAAGCATGCGGTTCGCCCTGCTCTGGAGAGAGTATTTCATAATCAAACGCTAGCTGAGTTAATTCGCCATGCTCATCGTAAAAGCTCACACTAACCGTATCACCAACAAAGAGCTGGCTATACTGATCGAGCCCAAGACAACCAATAGTTAACCATTCTCCACATGTTAATGATGAATGTATAAACACTGCAAAACCTTAAAGAGTCAAACGTCGCCCATAACATATGGCTTTCAACAGGCAAACTAGCTCATGAGCTAATATGCGTTAACTAAAGTATTAGGTTAAAAACCATTGTGTAATACCAATACCGACTGATTGTAATTCGCAATGTTGCAATAATCAAACAAAAGAATGTAACCAGAGTTTAAAAACAATACTAAAGTTTGCACTAATGAGCATAAAACAAAAAAGCCAACCGCTTTATAAACGGTTGGCTTTTTTCAGCTACATGATCTGGGTGATGTTAACTTACGCTCGCTTTTTTACTTGCGAACGGGCGCTTAAATAGCGCGCCTATGTCGGTTAAAATAATATACAAACACGGCACCAAAATAAGGGTGATCAGTGTTGCAAACATAACCGCAAAGCCCAGAGCTACCGCCATAGGTATTACAAATTTGGCTTGTAAACTGGTTTCAAACATAATCGGCAATACCCCTGCAAAGGTCGTAATTGAGGTAAGTAATATGGGCCTAAAACGTGCACAGCCTGCTTCAATAACCGCATCTTTTATACTGATACCAGCTCGACGCGCCTGATTAATAAAATCAGTCATCACTAAGGAGTCGTTAATAACCACCCCTGCAGCAGCAATTAAACCAAAGCCCGACATTAAGCTAATATCTAAACCAAACCAAAAATGACCCCATATTGCCCCCGTTAAACTAAATGGAATAACCGACATTACAATGAGAGGTTGTGAGTAACTTTTTAACGGCACGGCAAGTAATATATAAACTAAAATCATACCACCAGCAAAAAATAACAATTGCTCATTAGCTTGCGCTTGTTGCTCTTCAATTGCGCCACCTAGTTCTGACTTAACACTTGGGTATTCGTCCAACAGTTGTGGTAGTAAATTTTCTTTTACTTGCTTAACCACTTCGCCTGGCTCAATCACTTCCTCATCAATGTTGCCATACACATAAACAGTACGATAACCACCTTCACGACGAATATAACTAATACCAGGGGTTTCAGTTAGCTCAACCACATCTCCTAGCAATACTTCTTTGCCTTGGGGCGTGGTGATAACCGCGTGTTTAAGCGATGAAAACGCTTCGCGAGTAAGCTTAGGGTAACGTACCATCACCCGTACTTCTTCACCGCGACGAATAACACGTTGCGCCTCGCCACCATAAAAACTGGCACCGACTTGATTTGCAATTGAGGCCAAATCTAACCCTAAGTCAAAGGCGACTGGTTTTAAGCTCATTTGTACTTCTTTGCTAGCAGGGTCAATGGTAGAGCTTATATCAAATAAGCCTTCTTGCTGCTGCAATAATCCAATAAAGCGACGCCCTGCTTCATTCAATGTATCGATATCAGAGCCATACAGTAAGTAACCAAACTCACCGTTACCGCCGCCACCTCCACCGCCAACATCATCCTGAATAGTTAACGATTTAACGCCCGCAATATTAGGCATCGCTTCACGCCAGCGGCGCGAAAGCTCAAAGGCATTATAAGGGCGTAAATCTTCATCAACCAATGGCGCTAATAACTGCGCCTCTGTACGACCTTGGTTAAATACCAATACATCGCGAATCATCTTTTGCCCTTCTTCGCGCTCGGTTTGCTTATCTATTTCAAGCACCATGGCTTCGATTTGGCGAATAGCATTAATAGTTTGAATGTCTGATACGTTATCGTTCATCTCAACATTAATTTGCGGGAAGTCATGCGGCACTTTAGGCGATGGGATCATTCTCACCTGATTAGACGATATTAACGCAAAGGTGAAAATTAGTAGCGCAATAAAACTAAACAGCACCGTCCAACGCCACTTTATACAATTAACAATAAACTGCCTATACGGTCCATTTACAAAGCCAAAAAAGCGCTTATTAAAGCGTGCTCGCCAACCGTCAGGGTTAATAGGTGAAAAGTGAGTATGCGCAATGTGTGCCGGTAATATCAGCTTAGATTCAATCAAGCTAAATATTAAACATAAAATCACCACCACTGAAATACCTATAAAAAAGGAACTTTCAGGGCCGCTTGAAAGCGTAAACGGCGCAAATACCGCAATGGTTGTTAGTACACCAAAGGTGGCGGGGGTTGCCACTCGTTTAGCGCCATTAACCACATTAACAACACCGCCGCCTTTTTTTTCTATTTCGGTGTAGGCACTTTCACCTATGACAATGGCATCGTCCACCACAATCCCCAGCACCATAATAAAGGCAAATAAAGACACAATATTAATTGTGATACCAAATAACGGCATCAGCATCATCGCACCTAAAAAGCACACTGGTAAACCAATCATTACCCACAGGGCGAGCTTAAAACGTAAAAATAACGAAAGCATAATAGCGACTAAAATTGCACCTTGCAGCAAATTAGCTTTCATCATGTCTAAGCGTGCATTTAGATAGTAAGTAAAGTCCATTAGCGGCTCTATACGTACACCCAATGGCAGTTCTTTATTTTTTTGATCAATATACGCTTTAACCGAATCGGCCACCGGAATAATGTTTTGATCTTCGGTGGCTTTTACCGATAAATAAACCGCGTTTTCGCCATTAAATTTAAAGTAACGCTCACCTTCAACGAACTGATCTTTGATTATTGCAATATCTTGTAGCAACACTTTGGCACCATTGGCGCCAATTTTTACCGGAATTTGCCTAAACTCTTCACCAGAATAAAACTGATTTTCTACTCGAACCGAAATAACACCCGCATCAGTTTTTAATTGTCCGGCTGAAAAGTTAGCCGAATAACGACGTACCGCGTTCGCTACATCCGATAAAGTTAAATTATATTGGCGCAATGTATCGGGTTCTATTTCTATGGCAATTTCATCCAGTGGCACATCGTTTACCACTAAAGATACATTCGATAACTGCAAGAGTTCATCTTCAACCTGATTTGCGATTGGCTTAAGCTCATTTAGCGGTAGGTCGGCAACGAGCGTCATACCAATTACATCTTGGCGAAACTCTATTTGACTAATGGTAACCGGCTCCATTCCTGCAGGAAAAGTCGCGATACCATCTACTCGCAGTTTTACCTTATCGAGAACGTCGGTAAGCTCTGCGTCAGTATTAATTTCAAGGCTGGCAGAACCCCCATTACGAAAAGCGCGATATACCCCTTTTTTTATCTCAGTTATATCTTTTAGCGACTCTTCAATTTTTATTAAGATACTTTCTTCAATTTCTTGTGGCGACGCCCCCGGGTAGTTTGCATTTACAGTAATATAGTTAACTTCTATATTAGGGAACATTTGTCGCTGAATGGTAAAGTAGCTTATAAGCCCCATTACAATAATAAAAAACATCATTAAATTGGCAGCAACAGAGTTGTTAGCAAAATACGCAATTAACCCTGTTTGTTTGGTTGTATTGGGCTGTTCTGTGTTATTCATAACTCACCCTACCTTAAAGTTTTTCAGTGGATGCATTTTCTGCTGCATCTGTATTTTTAGTCTCTGTTAAACCGGCTATTTTTACTGCCATGCCTTTTTGAGGGTATTCCGGTAAGGTGGTAACGAGCTTATCGTTGGCTTGTAAGCCATCGCTAATATAAAAATATTCGCCTTCTTCACGAATCACTTTTACTTTACGCGGCTCTAACTGTTGCTCATCATTAACTATCCACACGGTTTGGTTATTTACTAACTCTTGCGGTAAACGATAAATATTATTGAGCATAGTGCCGGCAAAGTTTACTTGTACATAAGTGCCAAATTTAATTGCAGGCTGCTGATTAGTCAGTCCGTAAGGATCTTCAATTCTTACCACTAAACTGCTCATGCGAGTCGCGTTATCAACAATCCCTAAATCGCGGTCTATTACTGCTTGGCGAGTAAACCCATTGAATCCTGTTTTAATAACGGTTGCCGTTACCCCTTTAACGCGCTCAGGTAAAAACACACTGTCAAAACCTGCGATCGGAATAATCACTTCAGCGGTTTCAATATTATTCAGCTCGGCAACTTGAGCGCCCATACTAACAAACTGGCCAACCCCCACATTCCGACTAACCACTAATGCATCGTAAGGTGCGGTGATTTCACAATTGTCTAAATCGCGTTGGGCTCTTTTTAATGCTGCTTGCGCCGACTTAACTGATGCTTGCGCACTCAGCACTTGTGGTTTGCGTAAAAATAAATCTGTACGTGCTTTATTTGGGAAACGTTTTGCTTCGTCTTCTGCGACTTTGGCTTGCGCTTGCTCTTCAATTAACATCGCTTGAGCGCGGGCAAGTTCAGCTTCAGCTTGCAATACCGCAGCCTCGTAGTTATCTTTTTCAATAGTAAATAAGGTTTCGCCGCGACCCACAACACCACCCGCCACAAAGCTTGGATGCCAGCTGACGACTTCACCTGACACTTGCGCTGAAAGTTGGGTATTTTCTAGTGGCTGCACTTCACCATAACTATTAATGATAACTTGATGATCGTTAGCGGAAACGGCTTCAACTTGCACCGTTGGTCGAGTGTCTATGACTTCTTTTTTATCTGACTCTTTTGCAATCGCATTAATTGCAACAAAACCAGCAACACCTAATGCCAGTGCTACAAATGGAAAAGCCCATCTAAGTACATTACCTTGCATCTGTTTATTTCTCCCAAATTACTATTAGCACTATGATACCAAAGCTTAATGAAACATTAACGTGACATTTGTAAGCAACTGTTACAAAAAGGTATAAATAAGGTCTTCTTCAGCAAATAAAAGGTAAGTCAAAAGCACTGTTAAGCCGCTTTATAAATGTATTGTTACAATCTTTTACCATTATAAATCATAAAGCTAATCACTTTAGGTTAGTATTTATTAATCATACTGTGCGAAAAAGCATGACACACCGTACAGTAAAATTACATTAACAACTAAAAAAGACTAAACGATGAAATTAACCACACTTACCTTGGCGCTGAGTATAGCGCTTAGTGGCAGCTATGCTGTTGCAGCAGAAAAAAAAGAAGAAAAGAAACCACAAACATTAACTGAAATGATTAAAGGGCAAATCGAATTTGCGGGTATTTTTAATCTTTACCAAGATGAAAAAACCGGCGATCACTTAATGGTGATAAACGAATCACAGCTCGATACGCCCTTTGTGTACTTTGCGCATACCATTGATGGTGTAACTGATGCGGGTCATTTTCGTGGGTCGTATCGTGAAACAAAGCTGATTGAATTTAGAAAATACTTTGATCGTATTGATATTATTAGTAAAACCCCTCGCTACTTATTTAACGAAAATAGCGCACTTGCCAAAGCCAGTGAAGCTAACATCAGCGAAGCCGTGCTTGCAAGTATAAAAATAGAAAAACAAGAAGAAGGTAAAATAGCCTTTAATGTAAATAAGCTTTTTTTAAGTGAAGCGCTACATAAAGTATCTCCTACGCCTAACCCAAACGATAGAAATGCTAAAAAGCGTTTTAAAGTAGGTAAATTAGACGATAAAAAATCACGCATCATCAAACAGCGCCCATACCCTAACAACCTAGATGTGGTTGTTGATTATGTTTTTACCAATAGCAGCCCAACCGTTCGAGGTTCAGGTGCGATAAGCGACCCCCGAAGTGTGTCGGTAAAAGTACAACATTCATTTGTGGCTTTACCAGAAAACAATTACCAACCTCGCTTTGATGATGCACGTATTGGTTATTTCACCAATCAGTTTGATAAAATGACGTCAACCGACTGGGCGCCATACCAAGATGTCATTAAGCGCTGGGATTTACAAAAGAAAGATCCAAACGCTGCACTTTCAGAACCAGTAAAACCGATTACCTGGTGGATAGAAAACACCACACCGGTTGAATGGCGTGACACCGTGCGTGATGCCGTACTTGCTTGGAACACCTCATTTGAAAAAGCAGGCTTTAAAAATGCACTTGAAGTGAAAATACAACCTGACGATGCCGATTGGGATGCCGGCGATATTAACTATAACGTACTACGCTGGACTTCATCACCCAAACCACCGTTTGGTGGGTATGGGCCAGCATTAGCGAACCCGTTAACCGGTGAAATTTTAGGCTCAGACATTATGCTTGAGTTTGTATTTATGAAAAACCGCTGGATATACGACACACTGTATACTCAAGGCACGATGAGCCATACACAGCCAACCAACTATTCAGAACTCAATTGCTCTTTAGGTCATGAATTACAGCAAAGCCTAATAATGGCCAAGGGCTTAGCAAATGGCGCTGATATTGAAGATACCCAAATGTTACGCCAAGGCTTAACTCAGCTGGTTTTACATGAAGTAGGGCATACTCTAGGTCTTAATCACAACATGAAGTCTTCTATTTTGTGGGATGAGAAAGAAGTTCACGACAAAAGTAAAACCCAAGGCATAGTTACCGGCTCGGTAATGGACTATGCGCCAGCAAATATAGCGCCAACGGGTGTGACTCAAGGCGATATTTTCCAAACTAAACCAGGTCCATACGATGATTGGGCAATAAATTACGGCTACAGCGCAGCGCTTAAAGATGAAGCTGCAGAGCAAGCTCGCCTTGATAAAATACTCGCTCGCTCAAGCGAACATGCGCTTTCCTTTGGTAACGATGCCGACGACATGCGTGCCCCTGGCCGCCATATAGACCCTCGCGTGATGATAGGTGACTTGTCGTCTAACCCTGCAGCTTACGGGGCAGATAGAATGGCACTGATCAATACGCTCTTTGCAGAACTTAAAGACAAAGCTACAGTAAAAGGTGAGTCTTACCAACAGCTTGTTACTTCAGCTAACAGCCTATTTGGCCAGTATCGTGCACAAGCAGGCGTGGTATCTCGTCAAATTGGTGGCGTGTATGTAGAGCGTGCCGTCGTGGGCGATGAAAATGCAGCAAAGCCTTTTACACCGGTACCACTTGAGCGTCAAACCCAAGCAATGGCTATTTTAGCTGAGTATGTGTTTGCTCCAAATGTACTGCAAAGCATGCAGCCATTGTATAACTTTATGCAGCAGCAGCGTCGTGGGTTTAATCATTACGGTAAAAACGAAGACCCTAAACCGCATAAAATGATTTTAGGTATGCAAAAGAGTGTACTAGCGCAACTACTACATCCTGCTGTGTTACTGCGTATTTCAGATACTGCTTTATATGGTAATGAATACAGCCTTACGCAATTTATGGAGGATTTAACTGCAAGTATCTTTGTTGATAGTAAAACCGCTAATTCAATCAGTCATAATTTACAGATTGAATATGTTAATCAGCTAATTGCGATTGCAGGCCTAGAAAAAGCAAGTAAATACGATAACTTAGCGAAAACAGCCGCGCTATATCAGCTAACTCAAATAGCCGATAAAAAGGTTGCATGGGGCGCTGATACCGCAACCAAAGCACATAAAAAATATATCGACCGCTTAATTAGCAAAGCGCTAGAAGCATAAATAACACTGAGTAAACCAAGGCCACGTCATACGTGGCCTTTTTTACACTAACTCAAAGGTAAATAGTGCCTTTAAGGTACCTTACGGCATGACCCGTTAATGTCACTGTTGTATTGCCCACTTCACAGTGTAGCTTCCCACCTCGTTGTGAGGCTTGATAAGCACTGAGAGAATTTTTTCCAAACTGCCCTGCCCAATAAGGGGCAAGCCCAGTATGAATTGAGCCGGTTACAAAGTCTTCATCACCCCCACTGGCAGGCCAAAAATAACGAGAAATAAAGTCGTACTCAACACTCGGTGCTGTTGCAACCACATCTAATGGGGCTAATTTTTTTAGTTGTTCATTGGTTGTTTTCAGATCTACAACCTGCTGCTCATTATCATAAATAGCAAAATAAGCTTGGCGGTTTTTCAGCACTTTAACAGGTTGTATAGACAGGCCAGCTAATAGAGCATCAGGGATGAGCTGAACCTCTTCAGGGGCTTGTTTAGGAAAGGTCATAGCAAAGCTGCCATCGTTATTTTTATTAACAATCAGTTTGCCCACCGCCTCTGCGCTAAAGCACACCTGCGATATACTATGTTGCTCACAAAGCACATAGGCCGCCGCTAAAGTAGCATGGCCGCAAAAATCAATCTCCATTAATGGCGAAAACCAACGTATCGCAAAGCTTCCATCTGCCGACTGACAAGTAAAAGCGGTTTCAGACACATTGTTTTCCGAAGCTATATTCAGCATAAGATCATCACTAAGCCAAGACTCCAATGGGATCACGGCAGCATAATTACCTTTAAACAGTTCACTGCTGAACGCATCGATTTGATGGATAGTTAATTTCATAGTGGGCACTTTTTATTTATTGGTCACTCAAAGTGCCACAAATGAAATTAACGGTCACTATAATTTTATGCCAACACAGGACGTACGCGATAATACTGCATACACGCAAATTGCAGCGCATTAGTTAGCAATATCATAATAAACATTAATATATGCGAAGTACTTTGCACTGGCATGGCTAGCTCTGCAAACAAACCACAGATACCTGCTATAAATTGCAAACTAAAATAGCGCGCACTCAGGTTACTAATATTCCCTGTTCGCAATGTTTTATAGGTTTGTGGCATAACCCGAACCGAACTCATAATTAAGCCCACATAAGTTAAGCCGTTTAGCACAGAGGCAGTATCTAGGTTAGGGTTTAACAGCAACAAAAAAGGTAATAACGAAAAGCTAAGCATGCCAAGTAACTGCAGCTTCTGACGTTTAGCGGCATTATAACGGGCAAAAAAGTATAAAATTAAACCACTCAACAATCCTGTCGCAAAAAACGGCAAGGCAATATAAAAGCGAGCAAAATAAAGATTGTAGCTAATAAAGTACACACTTTGCGCTAAACCAAATGTCATCATTAGCAGTGATACACCCGATACACTGCGGTTTTTAATAATTTTATTAAGTAGCGGTAAAAAACTAAAAACCAAAATAAACACTGACAAAATAGGCAAATAATACGCCAAAGCAAACCTCGCTCGTTACATTGTTGTTAATAAAAAGGAAGAAATAAAACACTTTTTAAACATCTGTTTTTAAAGGCTTTATTTGTGTGCGCGCATTGTAGGGCTGGCTAGGTTTTATACAAGCTTAACGCTTACTTTAGTTTTTAGTGATGGCAACTTGAGTATACAAAAACCGTTACTAAAACTTCACAGCACGCCACTTTAACTAATTGCAATACAAATGATAACTGTTATCATGCGCATACGTGTAATTTAACATACAAGCTAAAATAATGAGAAAAACACTGTTTAAAATTCATAGTTGGTTGGCGCTAATTGCCATTATTCCGTTAATTGTTATTAGCATTACTGGCAGTGTTTTAGTGTTTAAAAGTGAAATAGACGGCTTACTGATGCCTGACAAACACTTTGTGGTACAGCAGCAAGCTGCTCGCTTACCTATGGACTCATTAATAGATAAAGCCGAAGCAGCCTTTCCTGAGTATGTAGTAGGAAGCTGGGAGCTTTTTAATAACACCACCGCCGACCGGCTTTATTTGGTTAAGCGTGGCACTGACGATTGGTATAAGTTGCATTTAGACCAATACACAGGAGAAGTTTTATCAGAACCCGTAAGCACAACTCATTATTTTACCGACTGGTTTTTAGAGCTCCATTACACCTTTTTACTTAACGACTTAAAAAGTTTACCAGGGCAAACAGGCACCGTATTAGGGTTCTTTTTTGCTTTATTTTTATTAACTTTAGGTATTACTGGCTTAATTATTTACCGCAAATTTTGGCAGCGACTATTTAGCGTACGCTGGCGCGCAACGTTACAAATAGTACTCAGTGACATTCATAAGATGACCGGTGTTTTAGGCTCACCTATTCTTATCGTTTTAGCGATTACAGGTGGTTATTTTAATGGTGCAGTGTGGTATCACGAAGTAATAGAACACGCAGAAGAAGAGCACCACACTATTACAAATAAATTATATAGTGACGACATCTCTTTTGAGCGGATTCTTAATGATAGCAAGCTGCAAATACCCACTTTTAATACAACTTTTTTAGTTTTTCCACGAGAGTCCGATGAAAATATCACTCTTTATGGCGAAGTAAATACCAGTAACCCACTTACCAGTGAATATGCCAATACCATAACCTATAATAAGCAAACAGGTGAACACATCGCTAACTGGGATATTCGAGAGGCTGGTGCTGGTTGGCAAGTAATAGACAGTTTTAGAAAACTACACTTTGGTTATTTTGCTGGGCTTATCAGTAAAATACTATGGTGTATTGTTGGCCTTAGCCCTGTATGGCTCGCTGGTACAGGCTTTTATTTATGGCTCACACGCCGTAAGCGTAAAAAGCAATCACACAAAAATCGCTTAACTCAACGACGAAGCGCGAATGCTTGATAAAACAATCACTCCCTTGTAAAGTGAAACCAACGAGGGAGTGAGTTAATGAATATGTTCAAGGTAATAATAAGTTTAACTTTTTTATTTGTTGTGGGGTGCAGCAGCAAAATCAATACGCAAACTCAGCGCGTACAATTAAGTTCATTAATTAATCACACATTATTTGTACAACAAACCACACCTTCTGAAAAGGTTATATTTGAACTTCCCGAGGCAGAAAAAGCACGCTTTTTAGCCTTCGTAACAAAACAACAAACAGCTAATATTCGTAGTGACCGTATTATTTATAACTACCTTGAAAATCAGCTCTCTAATTTTAATTATCATGGCGATACGCTTACATCATCTCAATCTCTCAACCTTGCACAAGGTAACTGTATCAGCCTTGCTGTTCTTACCCAAAGTTATGCACAAACATTAGGGCTTAAAACCAGCTTTCAAGAAATGACTAGCGAGCCAGTTTACGCACAGGAAGATAACTTGGTTTATGTAGCAAACCATTTTAGAACTAAAGTTTATGCCCCAGAAGAGGAACTGCCTGAAAAAGAAGAAAATGTGATCACTTTTTTTCGCCCAGGAACCTTAATAGACTACTTCCCAACCAGAGGTAGTGTGTATTCTGATAGTGCTAATTATAATGATTTAATCTCTAAATTTTATAGTAACTTAGCTGCTGACGCGCTTTTAGATAAGCAGCTTGATCAAGCGTACTCTCTTATTTTACAAGCAAATAAATACACCCCTTATGATCCTGAGCTATTTAATATGGCTGGAATTTTACATCGACGAGCTGGCGATTTAAAAAGTGCACAGCTTATTTACCAAACTGCTTTAGATAATAAGCTGATAAATATAAATTTACTTACTAATTATCAAGTTTTAGCCAAACAAATTGGTGATCAGCAACTTGTTGAACAATTAGCAAGCCGACTTGCTGAAGTAGAAAAAGATCCTTATGAACTTTTAGTTATTGCAAAAAATGATCTAGAAACAGGACGAATTAATACCGCTACAGAGCATATTGAACAAGCCATAACAAAAGCGCCGTATATTGCAGAACTTTATTTAGAGCTTGCTAAAATTCGCTATCAACAAGGAAAAAATCACCAAACACAAAAATTACTTGAGAAAGCGATAGAGCTCGAAAAAGACAAGCAAAAGTTAAATGTATATCAAGCTAAGTTACTGTCCTTAAAAGCGAGTAAGTAACTTAGCTAAATAGGCTTTTACAATGAATAGTAAAAGCTTAACCACGCGCGCATTTCATCTTCAAAGCTGTCACCTTCTACTCGCGACAACCCCATATCAAAGGTTAAGTCATTAACGCCCGCAGGCCCCATCCCGAAGCTAAAGTCACCTTGGTATTTTAAGCCGTAACTTTGTGCATAAACGTTGCTATCTAATTGATGTTGCTTGTAATAAAGCCAAGGCATTCCCTCTTTAAAGCTAATGCCACCACCATACCCTTGGTAGCGCTCAGTGGTTGCACTATAAAAAGGCAGTTCAGCAGCAAGCACAAATTCACTACTTTGCTGCTGATTAATTAAATTAGAACTAAAGCCGCCTAATGTCAGGCTACTGTCATCTCTTTGCTTTTGCTCAAAGTTAACAAAAAGTGGTATATCAAACGCTTTACCAAATATTTTTGCTGCCAAGTCATAACCTTGCCAATGACTACTGTGATTCTGCCCATCATAAATGCTGGCATAAATACTCTGCCCAATAGCAAATGCTTGGCGGTCATGTTGCCAGCTTTGAGCAATACTCAACCGTGTCCAATTTTTATGGCTATTTTTATAATCTGTATAGTTATAGGCCAATTCTGGGGTTAAATGTAACTGGCCAAACTTCAATGGGTGGCTTACTGCAGCATAACCACCTCGGGCTTCAATATCAGCGTTTAAGCTAGGTTGATATTGATGTGATGTATCCAAATTATAATCAAATAGCGCAAGCTTAAACTTTGTATTTAACGCATTGTATTTTGCTTGTATAAAGCCGCCATGTAATGCACCGTCATGCAAATCAATGTTATAACCCGCTTGTAAATCAAGTTGTTTTAATAGGTCGCTACTTTTTATACCTACACTTAGCAAACTGGTTGACGCTGAATAATACTGAGATCCCAAAGCAAACGTCGCTTGCTGATCAAGTACTGCGTAATCGCTTTGTTCTGCTATCTCATCGGTATATATTTTTGCCGGTGGCAGAGTATGCTTATTTACCATCAACAATGGAGCTTCACTGTTTACAGCGAAATCAGTCACGGCTGTGCGGTTTTTTGTTGTAAGCGTTTTTACATCAGGGCCATCGGCATTAATAGAGAAATAAAGTAGTGAGCCATCTTCAGCCTCAATCGGGTATGCGAGCGCTTCTTGCCCGTTAGTTAAGCGGGTGAGGGTGTTATTTTTTATATGATAATTATAAATATCAGTTTTATTATTTAGGCCAGCAACAAAATAGATAGATTCCCCATCTTGACTGAAACTCGGCTGACTTAAATACTGATACCCGTTAGGCATTGGGATTGACCGCCTGGCATCACCGTTTAAGCCTTGTATATACAACTGCCAATTTTCGTTTAATGATGCTGATAAGTAAGCTAATTTTGTTTCATCGGGGTTCAGTGTCGGGTAATCATAACTTGTTTTTAAGCTCTTAGTAAAAAATGGCGTGATTGTTTGTGTATTAAGATCGACTTTTACTAATTCAGAATACCCAGCTCTTATTTGCTCACCGTAAAGTGTTTCACCATCACGGGTAACACTAAAACGGCGAATACCGGCCAGCTCTGTAAGTTGCTCTATGTTGCCAGTGTCGGTGTTGTAGCTAAAAATGTCAGACACTTTGTTATAAGTTCCCGATCCTTCACTACTGTAGGCATTAAAATAAAGTGTGTTGTTATTTACCCATTGCGGGTTAGCAATACCTGCGCGATTAATTTGATTTAGTACTTGTTTTTGTTCGCGCTTAAACACGATTGGCGGGGTATCAGGAACATCTTGCTTATCGTTCTCTAGGAGCTCCTTTTGCACCTTAGTAAACTTATCTCGTGCTTTGGTGTTGTCTTCTGTACTGTAAATTATTAGTTTTGTTTTACTCTTTTCATCACGTTCAACTATCGCAATTTTGCTACCATCATTTGAAAGAGCGGGATTGCTAGCGTATAAATCAAGTTCTAACCAAAGCTTGCTATTAAGTGGTGATTCGGTTTGCTCTTGTTGCATCGCTTTATAGGTATACTCTGCAATAAATCGACGATATAACCTTGCAGCGCTTTGCCCAAATACACCAGAAAATGCGTCGTCAAAATCTCGTGATTTCACTGCTCGCATACGAACCCATACATTATCGAGTAGCTGCTCTGAGTAATTTTGCTCTAGCCAATATAAAAAACGACTTCCCATTAAATATGCCATAGAGCCCGCCATAAAGCCCTCATCGCTATTTAGTTGCCCATAGGTGGGAAGCGCTCCCTGCTGAGCAAACTCTCTAAGTATTGCCTCAGCATAGTTATCAAATAAGCGCCCTCGACCTGTCATTTTTGATTCGATTAAAGTGGCGTACCCTTCGGCTACCCAGCGCGGTGTATCACCATAGGTTAAATCGTATATATCCCATACACCGCGAATCTTTTGCTGCCAGTCGTTACGGGTTGGCTGCGCTAAATGGACTAAATGAATGTATTCGTGCAGCACCAACAATTGCTGCCAACCCGATGAATTTGATATCACGGTATCCGACTGCGGTGGCGTAGTAAAAAGCGCCATAACAGGATTATTAGAGGTTGGTAAGGCAAAGCCATTCGCTGCATTTAGAGGGTCAAACACCACCACATCGACGATTTTATCAAGCGCACGGTTTTGTTGCTCAAGCACTTTAGTGCGAACAATTTCCAGCTCCACAGCAGTCGATTTAGCAAAATCAGTATGCTCACTACTAAAGTGAATATTAAAATGCTCGGTATGAATGGTTTGCCAATTAGCAGCAAAGCTAGGTGCAGCCAATAATAAGGCTGATGCAATGAGTGACTTTTTCACAATAATCCCTTAAATAGTACATTTGATAATGTTTAGAGTATTATCAAATGGAAAAAACGGGCAGTAAAAAAGTGTAATAAAGCATGTGCAAATGTGTATTTACACCCGCTTTATTATTTAATCTGAGTTTTGAACAAAGGAAGTTACATCCAACTGCGAGGGTCTGACTCAGCCTGCATAAGTGTAAAATCTATAATGAAGTCAGCATCTTGCTGTTTTAAATAAGGGACATACACACCGCCTGCAGCAAGTTGTATATACAGGCTTTTTAAGCCAGAATGACGCATAAAAAAGGTGCTCACACTGCGAGCGCTTTGTGCTTTGTACAGCTCAAAGACCCGGTAATGCACGCCAATCATACCTTTGCGTACCACCATATAAAAACGCCCATCTTGTTGATGAAGGTAATACCCATAACGTTTATAAGATAAAAACACTAACACGGCTAATACCAAGAATAATGCTAATGCAATTAATATATTAAGTTGCATAAAGCTAATAAAAAAACCAGAAGCAACGCTCGGTAGCAAAGCATAAAACACCGTGTTTTTATATAACAACGCCCTTTCTACCGCATTGAATGCCAGCTTTTTACTGTCAAACCACGGATAAATCCACTGACACACATTATCAACTTGCTCCTGCGTGAGCACAGGCAGCACTAAGGTTTGTTTATTTTTTTTCGCCATGCTTGCAGCACCGCCGCTACTGGCTTGCAAACACTCCACAGTAAAGCGTTTTAATAGCCTAGCAACTAGGTTTTGCTTAATAACGATTGACTGTACTTTGTCTAAACTAATTGATAGTTGATGACGCTCTAACAGCCCTGCAATACGTTTGAATTTATTATTTTTAAAGTAAAGCTGATAGTTATAAAAACGAATGAGCGACATAGTCACCGATAAAAACACCGCAATAAATACCAACATAATAATTAAAGTAATAACCGCTAACACAGCTGCATTAGCCATCATACCGAGCTCTTGCTGATAATAACTCTCTATTTTTGTTATAAATTGCTGCTCTAAAAAGTCGATGGCCACATTCATAAAAGGGGCAATTGCCGCAAGTGCCAAAATAGCCATATTCGACATTAAACCAAACTTAGCTATTTCTTTATTGGTGATAACTAAACTATTTTCGCTCTGCTCTTCAATATGAGATTGCGCTGTATCAGCCACTTCAGCTGATGGTTGCTGCTGCGCTTTATAGTCAAACACTCGTTTACGCATTTGTTGCGCGTAATCTTTAGTTACCCCTGGCAAAACAGCTTCTTGAGCCACACTGCCTGCCGCATCAAAAATACAATTAACTAACCCTATGGGGGTGAAGTAAAATGGCTCCGCTATATTTACGTTTTGCACTCGAGAAAATTTTAAGGTAAGTCGCTCTTTTTTAAATACGCCTTTATTAAGTAAAATTTCATGCTCGTCAGTAATACAAAAACGAAAACTACGGTAATACAAAAAACAATAGGCAAGCAATGAGGTCAAAGCAACCGCGAGCCCAACCTGCCCCCAAAAGAGTTTATTTTCTACTTGGGTAACAAATACCACCAACACGGGCAGTAAATTAAATAAGCCGTCTTTTATGAAGCGCACACTAAAATGCATCACAAAATAAGCCAGCGCCCAGGGCGACACTTTTTGCCAATTAAGTGAAGGTGACGTTATTTGCGCAGCATCAACACTCACTGGCAGCTACCTCGCTTGCGGTTTCATCGTGGCGATAGCTTTGTACAAACTGACGAATATTTTTGCATTTTTCGTGGGTCAGGCCGCTAATTTGTAAATCGGCACTCATCCCCCCTGCGCTATAAAGTCTTAAACTGGCTAAACCAAGCTTTCGCTCTATGGGCCCACGGTGTATTTCAATATGCTGCACACGCGCTAACGGTAAAATTGTCACCTGCTGCCAAATAATGCCTTTTTTAAAAGCAATATCGTGGGTACGCAACGCGCTGCCCTGTAATTTTATGCTGAACACGCTATATAACATACACAGTAAAATTAATAGCGGAACAGCAACCAATAAGTAACCTTGCGCCATAGCAGCAAAGTCTGTATTAAAATAGCAAACAGCCGCTAGTACTAAGCAAAAAGGAATGAAAAATAACAACCAATTCAATTGTGCATGCAACAATGCTTTGTCCGCAAGCGGCTCAAACACTATGCTTTTATGTTGCGGTAGGTCGGTTATTTGTTGATTAGTAAACACACTTTGCTCCATTACGCGTATGGTAGGCTTAGCCAAGCCACTTAATTGTTGTTACTAGGGTATGACTTTGTTTTGGTTCAAGCGTAACCGCATCTTCAAGTACATTCGCAGCCTCTAGGCATAACATGCTTTTATAATCATCATCGGCAAAATTTGATAGCCTATTTGATTTTTCAATCCATGGATTCCATAACACGCACGAGCGCGAGTTTTCTCTGCTAACGCTGATCATCCCTTGAGGAGTTTCAATGGTTTGCACAGCCGCGGCTTGGGTATAAACCATATCGGTTTCACGGGTAAAACCAACCACATCACTTTGCTGATAAGGCCCTTGGCCAAATTCTATGTATTGCGCCCCTTGCAGCCCTGTTACGCGAGTATTATTAATATCATCAGTTGGAAAGTAAGAATGCAGCGCCTGTGTATAACTAAATGGGGTGTTACCTAAATTGCAGGTGGTTAAACGCACCTCTAACTGCTCTGATAAAATAAACTCAACCCTTAAAGAAGATTGATGAGGCCAAAAGGTAGAATCTATCTGCTTCATTGGTAATTTAAGACTAACAGTAATCTCGTTCTCGGTTTCATGCACTTCATCGGCTTGCCATACGTGCGTGCGCGCAAAACCATGTGCTGGAAAGTCTTTATTTTCATGTTGACCAAACCAAGGCCAGCAAATAGGAATACCGCCACGAATGCCCTTCCCCTCGCTAAAGGTTTCATCCCCAGACACCCACAATAGTGGCAATTTACCTTTGGGTGTAAACTCAGTTATTTGCCCACCTTGTAAAAATATCTTCGCCTTACATTGGCGACTATTAATACTAATAAATTCCAAACCGCTATGTGTACGCTCAATACATACTGAGGGTGATAATTGCATTTTATTTCCTTTAACACTGAGACTAATTTTTTAGTACTTAACCTGAGTTCAGGTTACTGTACACAAACAATAATGCATGCTTAAAGCATAAGCTACATAGAATAGTTATTTAAATTGAATTAGTTACTATATTTTTATGCCACATCAACGGCTCAATTACGACTAAAGTTTTAAACCTGTGGCTTGCGTATCGCTTTTAACTTACGTAAGGTGCGCAGCCTTAGCAAACAGAGTGTTATTAACTTTTAATAAAATAAAGATAATAAATGCCATTTTAATTACTGCTCAAATTAATAAAAACCAATAAAAACTAATAACAGCAGGCTAAAACAACATATATCATTTGAATTCAATTTATTTGATGTGTAACATTTCGTGATTACGGCAACTGATTCGCCTTTCATGAGACAAACAAATGCAAAAATATGACGAGTTACTAGTTTCTTTACGCAAGGTGATCCGTGCGATTGACTTACATTCAAAACAACTTAATAAAACAGCGGGTTTAACTGGACCACAACTGCTTATTATGCAAGAAGTGTCTCAAACTGATGGTATTACCGCCAGTCGTATTGCGCAAAACGTCAATTTAAGTCCGGCAACGGTCACAAATATTCTTGACCGAATAGAAAGCAAGAATTTGGTAACACGCGTTCGTAGTCAAATGGACAAACGCCGGGTCAGCTTATACCTTACTGAACAAGGTAAAGAATTACTCGAAAAAGCGCCTCAGCCCTTGCAAGAACACTTTATCGAAAAATTTTCAGCGCTTGCTGAATGGGAACAGAGCCTACTACTTTCATCAATGCAACGTATTGCCGCAATGATGGATGCAGATAAGCTAGATGCCTCTCCTCTTTTAGAAGTAGGCGCACTGTTTCAAACTTCTAAAGAATAAAACGCAGTATAAAAACAATAAACTAAATTAGTCTGCCATTTTCTCCTTTTTCCACACTAAGAGGCGCATCGTTGCGCCTTTATTTTTTTAATCACAATCAAAACGGCTATTATGACTAAACTCTCAAAACTAACACTCGCATTAATTTTAAGTGGTGTTGCTAGCAATTCTTATGCATCAAATCTTCAACCTCTCCAAAGCCAATTAACGCAGTTAAAGCAACAAGTAGATAAACTTGAAAGCAAACTCGCTGAAAAAAAGTCTCAGCAAGTAGAACAAGTTAGTAAACAGTTGCAAGCTACTTCTACAGATACTGCACAGCAAGAAAAGCAATCATCTGGAATAAAGGTAGGAGGTGCTATTCGCGCTAACTACGGTATAAACTCTTACGATGAAGACAATGAAGATCGCGGTGGTGACTTTGATTTTGATATTTTCCGGTTAAATGTCTCTGGCGAAATTAATGATATTTCAGTCAATGGTGAAATACGCTTTTACGATTATATGACTGTCGTAAAGTACGCTTACTTAGGGTACGAATTTATTGATGGCTGGGAAGCTCAGGCAGGCATAACAGCCGTGCCGTTTGGTAACGGTCCTTATAATTCCCACAGCTACTTTTTTAGCACTAACTACTATGTTGGCCTAGAAGATGATTTTGATTTAGGTGTGGTTGCTAAGCGCAAACTTAAAGACAACTGGACACTTGATTTAGGCTTTTTCAAAAATGATGAACTGGGTGGAGTTGATGGCTCAGCATCAGACAAAAATCATCGTTACTCTTATGATATTGTTGGTAGTCGTCCTGCAAACGAAGGCATCTATGCTGAACCAGCAAAGCAGCTTGGTGAATACAACACCTTTGCTGGTCGCGCTACTTATCAGCTTGAGCATAGTAAAAATATCACCACTGACATCGGGGTATCGTTACTCAGTGGCGGACTTCACGACGGTGAAGACCGCGCTGGTAATTACAGTGCTTGGGCTGTTCACTTAAACAGCAACATTAATAACTGGAATATTCAATTGCAACACGGTGAATATGACTACGACTTAGACGATGGTAATAACCGCTTTGCGGTGGGTGCTTTTGACTATTATGACAGTGTATCGAGCCAAGCCATAATGACCAACTTTAATATTGCCTATGACTACGCACTAGAATGGGGCCCAGTTACCAACCTGCAGTTTTATAACGACTATGGGATCATCTACAACAAGTCAGATAATAGCGCCAATACTTGGATGAATATAACCGGTATGAGCATTACTGCTGGCGGATTCTTTAGTTATGTTGATTTCGTACAAGCCCGCAATCAACCCTTTATTGGCGGTACCATTATTGGTGATGGCGATACCGAGCGCCGTTTTAATATTAATTTAGGCTATTACTTTTAATAGGTAGTGCAATCAGGAAATTCTTTTCCTTTGCTAACCCTAAATGGCTTAGTTAATAACATGCAACTAAGCCATTTTCTCTTCATTTTACCTTTTAATTAGCTTACCCTTTTACCGTTTAATTAATTAAAAAAGAGCTAAAGTGAGCATAAAAAACGTTTTTATTTATTATAAAAATTTCGGCTTTAAATTGCTGGGGCTACTGTGTGTATTACTGGGCATTATTGGTGTTGTCCTACCGGTTATGCCAACCACGCCGTTTTTAATTTTAGCCTTAGCCTGTTTTGCTCGCTCATCCGCAGCGCTTGAGTCTTGGCTATTAAACCACCCTCGCTTTGGCACAACATTACAACATTGGCGCGCCCATCAAGTGGTTCCTGTAAAGGCAAAATATGCTGCGGGTATAGGTATGCTAATAGGCTTTATATTTTTATTATACAACAGCCCTCCAGCTTGGATTATTGCCCAAGTGGCTGTTGTTGAAGTGCTGGTTATGGCTTACTTAATTTCTAAGCCCTCAGCTCCTCCTAAAAAATAAAGTGTAAAGTTTGGTAAATAAATTTGTAACAGCTAATGTAAATCATTATCATCCGTATAAATTAAATAAGTTTGTACCTTTTATGCCCTTTGTTAATAAACGCACTTTATATAGTACAAGTCGTACTCTACATATCTATATTTCCACCGCTTTGTTTTTTTTACTTATTCTATTTTGTGTAAGCGGTATAGTGCTAAACCATGTTGACTGGTTAAAAAACGATAAAAACAATGGCCAAATTACGGTCCAAATCCCCCAAGATCTGCTTACTCAAGCAAATACACAATTAAATAGCCTGCCTGCTATTTATCCACAAATAGAAGCTTACTTAGCCAAACACTATGGGCTTAATAAAGTGAAAAGCATTGAATGGGAAAAGCAAGATTCACTGGTTATGCTCGACTACCCATTACCAGCAGGCTATGCCTATGCAGAGTTTGATTTTATCAGTGGTGAATTGTTACTCGATTATCAAACCGGGGGGTTTTTAAGTGTTATCAGTGATTTGCACAAAGGCCGTCATTCAGGAGAAGTATGGAGCTGGGTTATTGATATATCAGCGGTGCTGATGATTCTATTTGCCATCACCGGCATGATTATTTTATTTCAAAACAGAAAAAAACGCTTAGCAGGAATATGGATAACCGTATTAGGAATCGCAACACCATTGGTTATTTATTTATGCTGGGTTCCACAAATTAAAGGAGTATTTTAATGTTCAAGTTTAAATCTTTAATTAACACCGTATTGTTGTTAATTGCCGTGTGTTTTCACACTTCGGTGGCAGCGCAATCGCCCCAATTAGAAATCGAATTAACTCTACCTGAGTTAGATGTGCAGCCCTATCATCGCCCTTATGTTGCAGTTTGGCTCGAAACACCAGAGCGAAAACATGTCACAACTTTAGCGCTTTGGGTACAAAAAGCGGAATGGTTTAAAGACCTACGCCAATGGTGGCGTAAAGCAGGTAAAAGTGATGCAAACTTCGATGGGGTTAGTAGCGCAACCAAACGCGCAGGCACTTATACCATTAATTGGGACGGAAACGATCTTAATGGCAAATCAGTTACCGCAGGAAAATACCTGTTAAATATTGAAGTTGTTCGTGAAGAAGGCGGGCGTGATTACAGCCGTATTGAACTTGATTTAACCCAATCAGGAAAAATAACCATTGATGGCAAAAACGAATTTTCAACCAGCTTTGTCACTGTATCCGCTAGGTAGTCCCTACTTATCATTCAAATTTAAAGGAAAAATAATGAACGTTAATTTATTAAAAACAGCACTCATTGGCGTACTGAGTTTATCAGCGCTGGTATCAACAGCTGCAAGTGCACATGGCCGCTGGTTACTACCTTCGCATACTTCGCTATCAGGGGATAAAGCCCATTATGTAATGATTGATGTGAGTATTTCTAACGAAATTTTTGCACCTGATAAAGCATTTCGTCCAAGCACAAAAGGCGCAGAGTACGACGACACTCTGCTTATGGCACTTGCCCCAAATGGCGAGCAAGTTACCGATACCATTCGTGCCTACTACCTACAACGCAAAAGCTCTGCTGCAGTAAAACTTCAGCAACAAGGCACCTATCATATTGCGATGACGCAAAAACCTATGTACATGACATTCTACAAAAATACAGCAGGTGAGCGAAGCCGTGTATTCGCCAAAAAAGCAGATGCCAATCTACCTAAAGACGCCAGCGACATCACTACAATTAAAACCATCTCTACTGTTGATACCTTTGTTAGTCATAATGGTACCTCTAAACCAGTACAATTAGGTCAAGGCTTAGAGCTTAGCGGCCCAACCCATCCAAACGATCTATTTGTTGGCGAGCAAGCGCGCTTTCAGCTAATAAGCGATGGAAAGCCGGTTGGCGAAGGCATTGAAGTCAGCATTTTAAAAGGCGATACACGCTACCGTAACGAACGTGGCGAAATAAAAGTAACGACCGACAAAAACGGCATGTTTAGCACAACGTGGAAAGAGCCAGGCCTATACCTAATCGAAACCTCTCAAAAAGTGACAGTAAACGAAAAAGATGTAGACGCCAGCCGCTATGTATTATTTACCACCCTTGAAGTAGCACCTGAATAACTTTTTAATTCCCTACAGGCCACATTAATCGTTTGGCCTGTAGCTTCTTTATAATTAAACCCCTTTAGCAAAGCTTTAAACCAAGTTAGTCATTTTCGCTGCCTAAATAAGCATAATCCTATATTTTAGCCTCCTTGTCTGTTCCTATTTCAATCTATTATTCCGATCACTTATTTTTATGAAAATAGTTGAATAACTTAGTCAATTTAGATCTTTGCGATGCATTAGCCGCTTATATATGATGCGCCCTTTTCAAAATCTTCAAGGCACGCTTAATGACTTTTCAGCATTTATCAGCTAATAAAAAATTAGCACTTAGCTTGGCTATTTCCACCGCACTTAGCGCCTCTTTTTCAGCTGCTAATGCGGCTGAGCAAACTAACCAAGTCGAAGAAAATATCGAAGTAATTTCAGTAACAGGCACGCGTCGCAGTTTGCGTAGTATTGCGCAAAGTACTGTGCCTGTAGATATTATTAGCAGTGACGATATGGCAAGTACGGGGCAACTTGAAATTAGCCAAGTGCTCGCTAACCAAGTCCCGAGCTTTAACTACCCAAGTGCCACACTCTCTGATGGCACCGATCATGCTCGCCCAGCGGTTTTAAGAGGCCTTGCACCCGATCACACCTTAGTCCTTATTAACGGTAAGCGTCGCCACTCTGGTGCGTTATTAAACTTAGGGGGCACGGTTGGTCGCGGCTCTACCGCGGTTGATTTAAACATGATCCCAACCTCTGCAATTAAGCGTGTTGAAGTACTGCGCGATGGGGCTGCAGCACAATATGGCTCTGACGCCATTGCGGGAGTAATCAATATTGTTTTAAAAGATGCCACCGAAGGCGGCAGTGTTAGCGTAACTTATGGCCAATACGACAGCCAAATGGCCGGTGTACCGCAACTAAATAGCACTTATGCGGATGATAACGGCAACCTTGCATTTAATTTAGGCGACGATCGTCACGTTAACGACGGTAGTACACGCACACTTAGCGCAAACTCAGGTTTTTCATTAACAGACAATGGTTTTGTAAATGTATCAATTGAATACCGTGATAACGACTCAACTCAACGCTCTGGTTTTGATCCACGCGAACAATACAACCGCCTAGATGATGGCAGCCTAGACCCACGCGAATTTACAATTGATCGCTACAATCACCGTTTTGGTAAAGCAGCGTTGGAAGACTACGCTTTGTTTTACAATATGGGATACGATTTAGAGAATGGCTTTAATGTTTATTCGTTTGGTAGCTATTCAGAGCGTGAAGGTAACTCGGGCGGATTTTACCGTCGTGCAAAAGACAGCCGCAATGTTTTAGAGCTATACCCTAATGGCTTTTTGCCACAAATTGCTACCGACGTAAAAGATTACTCGCTGGCACTTGGTTTACAAGGCGATAGTGGCGACTGGACTTGGGATGTAAGCACCAACTACGGCCGAAATGACTTTGGTTTAGGGGTTGTAAATAGCCTAAATACTTCGTTAGGTACTAACAGCCAAACTGAGTTTGATAACGGCGCCATGGTTTACGATCAGTTTTTAGTTAATTTTGATGCTAATACCAGCGTTGATTTTGGTCTACCCGATGATGTGTTTTTCACTATTGGTGCTGAATACCGCCGTGAAAGCTATAAAATAGAGCAAGGCGAAGAAGCCTCTTATATTACTGCGCTTGATAACAACGGCAACCCAATTGCTGCTGGCGGTGCGCAAGTGCTTCCTGGGTTTGGGCCGCAAAGCGCAACCAATGAAAGTCGTCATAATGTTGCTGTATTTGCTGAATTTGATACTTACTTAACTGATAAATGGAATGTTGTTTTAGCCAGTCGCTATGAAGATTACAGCGATTTTGGTAACACATTTACTTCAAAATTAGCCACGCGTTACAGTATTAACGACAACCTATCGTTACGTGGTGCGGCAAGTACTGGCTTTCGTGCGCCGTCACTTGCACAAAGCTCGTACCGTCAAATATCGACTATTCTCGAAAATAACCAGCCTTTTGAAGTTGGTCTATTCCCAAGCTCTGCTCCTGCAGCGCAAGCGTTAGGTGCAAAACAGCTCGATGCAGAAGACTCGGTTAATGTTACCGCTGGATTTGTTTATACCCAAGGTGGCTTTAGCTTAACAGTTGATGCGTACCGCATTGATATTGATGACCGGATTGTACTCTCTGAAAACTTAAGCGGTAACGCTGTGCAGCAAATTCTAGCGAATGCTGGCGAGCTAAATACCGAAAGTGTTCGTTACTTTACCAACGCCATCAATTCGCGCACGCAAGGTGTTGATATTGTGGCAACGTACACACTTGATTTAAATACATTGGGTGATGTGCGCTTAAATGCGGCGGCAAACATTAACGATACCGAAGTGACTCATGTAGATGCAAACCCGAGCGAGCTAAATTCTTTAGGCGATGACTACGTGGTATTTGCCCGTCGTGAAGTAGGCCGTTTTGAGCAAGGCACACCCGATAACAAGTTAAACCTATCGGCTGTTTGGAGCTTTAACCAATGGCAAACAACCTTGCGTGCAACTCGCTATGGGGAAGTGGCAGATATTTCAACCACCAGCGAGGGTGATGAATATTTAGATGCTAAATGGATTGCCGATTTAGAAGTCGCTTATCGTCCTAACGAAGCGTGGAAATTTGCAGTGGGTGCAAATAACTTGTTCGATCAGTACCCTCAAGCAACGGTAGATAATATTGGCTACTCTAACTTTGGCCAAATATTTCCGTACACGCCTTACACACCCTACAGTTTAGATGGGCGCTTTTTATACGGTAACATTACTTACAATTTTTAAGTAAAACGCCCATTAACAATAGAGTAATTACAAAAGGATGCAGTGTGCATCCTTTTTATTAACATTTAGTATTTTTAACCATATTTTGGCATTTTAACTTTTTAACTACTGCTGCCATTTCATATAAAACAATAACTTACATTTCGGCCTCAATTTTGCTCTATACTTTGTATATTAACTAAAATAATCAATATCAAAGGACTAAACATGAGCGCATCAACTCTATTCAACTTCACTAAGCCCGTTTCACTAATTAGCGGCATTTTATTACTCAGCGGTTGTGTATTTCACATATCGCCCAGTGTCGCATCAGTTAAACAAACCCAGCAGCTTTCACTACCAAGCAATAACCTTGAGTACCTAGCGATATTAAGTGGTGCCGGTTCGCTCGATATTCAGGGCTCTAATACTGCAACCAATATTAGCGTTGATGCCATCATTTACACCGCCGACATTGACGATGAATACGAACTCACCCTTGAGAAAAGCGGTACACAAGCAAAACTTGTTGCACAAAATAAAAGTAATAATGGGATTAGCTTTTACAGCGGGCAATCACCAAGTATCAATTTAGTTGTTACCGTACCTAACACCCTAAATTTAGATATTAACGACGGCTCAGGCGATATTGTTATTAACGAGATGCAAAGCAATATTGATGTAAAAGATGGTTCTGGCAGCTTATCTATCAATAGTGCTAAAAACCTAAATATTGATGATGGCTCGGGCAGTATTTACGTAAAAAATGTGGTCGGCGACTTAGTATTAAATGACGGCTCAGGCAGCATTGATATTGATAATGTCAGTGGTAATGTCGCTATTGAAGATGGCTCGGGCGAAATGCAAGTGACTAACGTAACAGGCTTATTAAATGTTGAAGATGGCTCGGGCGGCATAACTATTAAACATATTAAAGGCGCAGTCACCGTAGACGATAACTCAGGAGATATGTTGATTGAACATATTGGCTCAAGCGTGACGATTGAAGATGGCTCTGGCGATATTCGCGTTAATTACGCTAAAGGGCTAACAATTACAGAAGCAGGCTCTGGCGATGTTAGTATCGATAATATCTCTGGTTCAGTAAAGCTAGACTAATAATCTAATCTTACTTTTAAATCATATAAAACGGTCAATTAATTGACCGTTTTTGGTTTTGTATAATCAACGGTGTGGTCACAACTGCCATCGTTTTCACAATCATTTATTCCATCGCCATCGCTATCCCAGCTTGGGTGCATAGTTTTTACAGGCACGGCTACACCTGCATGTTTAATGATGGTTAACTTATAATCACTTGTTTCACCACGTCTCGCTGCATTACGCATTAAATAAACTCGCACAATATAATCTCCATCTGTGCTGAGTTGATATTTAGCTTCATGCCCTTCTATTGAGCCAATAAATACGGCTTCATTACTGTCTAAGGGCAAAATATTAAAGTAATTACTTAAATTTGAAGGAGTCAGAGTCACATTCAGGATATCACCTGCTTTTGCACTAACTAAATAGTCATTAAATTCATCACCAGTAATTTGCTGTTCAAGCTCAGCTCGCTGTGGTTCAAACTCAACCTTGTACTGTTGAGCTTGCACCGTTTGTGTAAATACCGCAGCAAACACAGTGGTCAGCATAATTTTTAAAAGCAGCTTAATACTCATTTTAGTTCCTATAAAAAACATATTATTAAATTTAATGGTACACAATAAAGTAATACCAATTCGCTTAATTAAGTGAGCTATTTTGAGGGAAGGCAATCGTGTCGATAGCAAGGTAAAACTTTGTTATTTAGTTGTTCTAAAAGAGAAGTTTTTAACGCAACTAACATCTGGTTTACCCGTTCAAAATGATTAAATAGTATTGCGGATTAGTATGCGTTAATAATGTTTCTTTCACAATTAACTCAAACTTAATTTATAGTAGTATCAAAATATAAATAACTCCTAACCTCAAGAGAGCACCCCATGCTAGAAATTGCTTTAATTTATTTAGCCGCCGCCATTGTGGCTGTTCCTATTGCCAAACGACTTGGCTTAGGATCAGTACTGGGTTATTTAATTGCTGGCATTTTGATAGGCCCATATGCATTAGGAGTCGTAGGGGATCAAACCGATGTAATGCATTTTGCCGAATTTGGCGTAGTGATGATGCTATTTTTGGTCGGACTTGAACTACAACCCTCACGACTATGGAAGCTTCGGCACTCTATTTTAGGGCTTGGTGGCTTACAGGTGGTGCTAACTGCGGCGGTTATTTTTGCCTTTTGTTATTGGTTTTTTACCATGCATTGGCAAACCGCATTGGCCATTGGTTTAATGCTGGCACTTTCTTCTACCGCGATTGTATTGCAAAGCCTCGAAGAAAAAGGCTGGTTAAAGCAAGAAGCTGGGCAAAATGCATTTTCGGTTTTATTATTTCAAGATATTGCCATTATTCCTATTTTAGCGCTACTCCCCTTACTCGCGTTTGCTGCACCAAGTAGCTCAAAACAAATTAGCGATTCAATCATTGCAGGCTGGCCTGTTTGGCAACAAGTAGGCGTTTCTGTAGCTGTTATTGCCGCTATTATTGCCGGCGGTAAATATGTTTCTGCGCCACTGTTTAGATACATCGCACAAACTCACATGCGTGAAATATTCACTATTTTTGCATTGTTTTTAGTCGTGGCTATTTCGCTTGTAATGCACAGTATTGGCCTATCACCTGCTTTAGGTACTTTTTTAGCCGGTGTAGTATTGGCCGAAAGTGAATTTAGACACGAATTAGAAGCCGACATAGAGCCCTTTAAAGGCCTATTGCTAGGACTATTTTTTATCACTGTAGGGGCTTCAATTAATTTTGAGCTATTATTTAATCAATTTAGTACCGTGGTTGCTTTAGTTGCCTTATTAATTGTCATTAAAGCCTGCATTTTGTTTGCCCTTGCTGTCACATTTAAAATCAGCTCAAAGCAAAAACTACTGTTTACATTGGCACTAGCACAAGGTGGTGAATTTGCTTTTGTACTTTTAAGCGTGACCACCACATTAAGTATTTTAACCCCAGAACAAACCAGTCTAGTGACCTTAGTGGTTGCGGTATCTATGTTGATAGCTCCTTTATTACTGATGCTGTATGAGCAAATACAAAAACGCAGTAGTAGCACTAAGCCTGAGTTTGATAAACCAGAACAAATAAATACCGCTAAACATGTAATTATTGCGGGCTATGGCCGCTTTGGGCAAATTATGGGACGTTTATTACATGCACAAGGCTATGAAATTACCGTACTTGATCACAGCCCAAGCCAAATAGAACTGCTGCGCCGCTTTGGTAACACCGTATTTTACGGTGATGCTGCTCGCCAAGAACTGCTTGAAGCCGCAGGCGCGCATACTGCACAAATGCTGGTTGTTGCGATTGATAACCCAGATAAAACCATTGAAATTATTAAGCTGGCACATAAAAACTACCCACAATTAAAAATAGTGGCGCGCGCAATCGATCGTCGCCATGCGTATCAACTACTGAATCTAAAAGTGGATGCATTTAACCGCGAAACCGTCGACTCAGCCATTAACTTAGCCATAGAATCACTGCAGCTACTTGGCAATAGCAAAGAAGACGCTGAGCGTGCTGGTAAATTATTTAGGGATCATGACCGTGCATCTGTGTTACAACTTTCTGAGCTTTGGGGAGATGATGCCAGCTACGGCGTTGCAGTACGCCAACGTATGGAAGATTTAAAACAGGTATTACAGCAAGATAAGCAAGCACAGCAAAATTTAAATACCTGTGATGCCAACGATTATGAAAATGGCTTAACAGAAGACTCTGCTAAGCCTAAAAAACGACCTAATGATGATGTCCACCTTGAATAGCCTCACCTTGAGGATTATAAAAACCGGTGGCGCCGTGCTCTATAAAACCTAGGTTAATCATTTTTGCTAAAAATGGGTCGCTTTCGTTATCGCCAATGTCAGCATAGTCGGTGGTTTGAAAGTTATCCCACTTTACAAACTGAGCCTTAATCGCTGGTGTGTCATTTTGCACCGCGTCTAAGCTAAGTGACATGCTTGCTTTATTCGCTAGGTTACTAATGCTAAATGTTTTTACCAGTTTTGAATGGGTAAAAAATGCCAAGTTATACTGAGAGTTATGTTCTTCTAAGCTGTAATTTTTTATTTCGTTGCAGCCTTCACCTTCAGTGCTCACTAATGTCATTTTTTCAATGAGATGATTATCTACCAGCTGTACTTTTGCACTCCAGTTTTGCACTCCTTGCACCTCTGATGGCTGATATTCAATACCGCGCTGCTGCGCATTAAAATAACGAATAGGCCGTATTTGATTGTTGCTCGTATGCTGCCAAAGCTCTGTTATAACTTGGCTTTGGTGCGCCACTTGTTGCTCATTTCGCCAAAGGGTGAGAGTTTGGCTGTTTGCCTTATTATTTTTAAGCGTTTGTGGAGCCTTATTAATAATAGTGTAAGTGGCTTTTAATACCTGTGGATTTATATCGCACTGCTCAGCAAAGCTGCTTACGCTAAATAATGCGCTCATTATTAAAAATACTTTTTTCATTGGGCTATCTCTATAGTTAATCGCTTTTAGCTTAATTGCCTTTAACATAACCAAAAATAATGGCAGTTTAATGACATAAAAAAACCCGCACAGTGTGCGGGTTGTTTTATATCGCAAGGTTTATTGCGCTACTTTTTCATCCGCGGCTTTTACAAAGTCAGCGGCAAAGTCCATAACATGGAATAAAAAGCTTTGCTCATTAGTACCTGTTACTAAATGCGCCCCAGGGCCCATTGCATACACACCTACATCTTCGCCTGCGTGAGTTTCTGATGATAGTGGCACAAGTGCCTCTTGGTGAAAACCTGGCGTTGTAGTATCAACATTACTTAAATCAACACGCCCTGTAACGGGTGCTGCTAAGTAAGATGCATCAGCATCGGTTTCTGCACCTAGGTCTCTGTAGCCCAAACCATTAGTGTAACCAACTGTAGTATAAGGCATATCGTCGGCAGCAAGGCTGGGCTCTGTTTGCCCTACACCAACCACTTTACCTAAAATTGGGTTACCGCGTTTAGGGTAGCCCGCAATGGTAAATACGTGACTGTGATCGGCTGTTACTACAATTAGCGTCTCTTCTGGGTTGGTGTTTTCCATCGCTACTTTTACTGCTTTAGCCAGCTCTACAGTATCGTTCAGTGCGTTGTATGCATTACCCGCATGATGCGCGTGGTCAATACGTCCCGACTCAACCGTTAAGAAAAAGCCTTGCTCGTTGTTATCAAGCACATCAATCGCTTTTTCGGTCATTTGTGATAATGAAGGCTCGCCTGCAATATCATTGCCACGGTCGGCTTCGTACTGCATGTGAGATTCATTAAATAAACCAAATACACGCTCAGTTGTGGTTGCATCAATAGCAGCAAAACCCGCTTGATCCATCACATAAGCACCATTTGGATATTGCGTTTTCCACTCGGCGGTTAAGTCGCGATTATCTGTACGATCGCCCTCTACAGCACTAACAGCATCAGCAGAGTTAAACGCGGCATCTTTTGGTAAAAAGTGACGACGCCCGCCACCCATAACCACTTCAATTCCGTCTACATCAACACCACTAAAACGTGCTTCTAGGTTCTTTTCAAAGTTAACCAGCTGTGAGGCAATATCTTCACAATTAGCTGACTCAGAAGCAGGCATATCTGAAATATCTTCCCAGTTACGGTCTGCCGATTTAGCGTAGGTTGCCGCAGGTGTTGCATGGGTAATACGTGCAGTAGAAACAATACCCGTAGACTTACCGGCAATCTCAGCCAGCTCTAATGATGTAACAAGCTCATGTCCTTTGCCTGATGCACAACTACCACGTTCAACCGCTTCGTCTATACCAATTACACCCACATCGGTTTTTACACCTGAGGCCATTGCCGTCATTGTACCGGCAGAATCTGGCGTTTGTGCATCCACGTTATAGGTTTTTACAAACCCAGAGTACGGCATGGTTTCAAAGCTTAATTGGTGATCTTCACCCATTTCACCCTGTAATTGCCCCGCTAAAATACGGGCAGCTGTCACAGTAGAAATACCCATTCCATCGCCAACAAACAAGATCACATTTTTAGCTTTACCCGATTCAGTTACCACTTTACTTGCAGCATCTTGCGCGCCGGCGAGCTTAGTTTGTGCATCACTAAACCATACGTTATTGCTAAGAGACGCCAGCTGCTCACTCGTTAATGAGGTGGCTGGGTCGTTACAGACTAAGTTAGTGTGCGTTACTTCGTTGCTCTCTAATTGCCCGTTTGTATTGGTATCAACACCGCTTTGTGTTTCTACGCCGCCATTGATACATTGCGCAGATCCCACTGCAATTGGGAGATCGACCGCTAAAATATTATTGCTGTTTTTGTCGTCATCACTCGAACACCCCGTTAATGCGACCATTACTGCTAAAGAAAGTACTGTTAATTTATTCATGTGAGCCGCCATTATTGCTGAGTTAGTTCAAGAGCTTGATTAATTAAATGAAATACAACGTTTTGCTCAATAACACCTTGAGCTAGGTGAGCACCCGGTCCGGTTGCATGCAGTGAAATATCTTCACCTGCGTGTGTTTCAGAGCTCAGTGGTACCGTGGTTTCTTGGTGAAAACCTGGCGTTGTTGTATCAACACCATTTAGCTCAACACGTCCTGCAACCGCAGCTGTTTCATAGCTTGCGTCTGCATCCGTTTCATCGATTAAGTTTCTAAAACCGAGGCCATTTGCATAACCTACTGTGGTGTATGGCATGTTATCAGCAGCTAGCGTTGGTGTAGTTTGCCCTACAGCAACCACCTTACCTAAAATTGGGTTACCACGTTTAGGGTAACCTGCAATAGTAAATACATGGCTATGGTCGGCAGTAACTAAAATAAGGGTTTCTTCTGGATTGGTGTTATCAACGGCAGCTTGTACTGCTTTTGCAAATTCAATGGTGTCATTAAGTGCATTATATGCGTTACCCGCATGGTGAGCATGGTCAATGCGCCCCGACTCAACCGTTAAGAAAAAGCCTTTTTCGTTTTTACCCAGTACATCAATGGCTTTGGTGGTCATCTCGGTAAGTGAAGGCTCGCCTGCTATATCGTTGGCACGGTCAGCTTCGTATTGCATGTGCGATTCGTTAAATAAACCAAATACTTTAGTGGCGTCATCGGCAATGCTATTAAAACCGGCTTCATCCATCACATAAGTGCCATTTGGATACTGTGTTTGCCACTCAGTAACAAGGTTACGCTCATCGGTACGATCGCCTTCTACGGCGCTCATAGCGTCAGTAGAATTAGCCGCGGCCTCTTTTGGTAAAAAGTGACGACGGCCGCCACCCATCACAAAATCTAAGCCATCAACATCGGTTCCGACAAAGCGTGCTTCTAGGTTTTTTTCAAAATTAACCAGCTGTGAGGCAATATCTTCACAGCCAGCATTCACTGCTGCCTCAGGCATGTCTGAGATATCTTCCCAGTTGCGATCAGCCGATTTAGCATAGGTTGCCGCAGGCGTTGCATGGGTAATGCGGGCAGTAGAGATAATTCCTGTTGCTAGGCCTTTAATTTCAGCAAGCTCAGTGGCTGTAAGTAACTCATTACCAGCCACCGTTGAGCACTCACCGCGCTCAATATCTTCATCAACACCAATAACACCCACATCGGTTTTTACACCTGAGATCATGGCCGTCATGGTGCCTGCAGAGTCTGGCGTTTGTGCATCCACATTATAGGTTTTAACTTGCGCAGAGTAAGGGAACTGCTCAAAGCTTAAATAGCCTTCTTCGCCAAGCTGATTATTGCGTTGACCTTGTAAAATACGCGCTGCGGTTAAGGTAGAAATACCCATGCCATCGCCTACAAATAAAATAACATTTTTAGCTTTAGTGTTTTTAATTGCCTGCGCTTGCGTTGTTTTTGTTGTTAGTTTTGCTTGGGCAGCGCTGTACCAGCTGCTGTCTTTTTGACTTTGCGGTAGAACATTGGCATGACTAACGGCGCTAAACGCAAATGTTAGTGCGATTGCCGCAGCAACTTTTTTAATTTTCATCCGTAATTCCCATTATGTAGTGGTTATTTTTAAAAGTGTGAACACAAAAAACATCAACCGCTGTACTCTAAAAAAGAGTTATGACTAATAAAGGTAATTTTGATGAAGAAAAAATGACGGTGGCAATAAAACGCAGAATAAAGTGAAAGGGGATGGGATTTAAAAAAGCTTAAATCCCATTAAAAAGTTAATGGGTAATATTTATAGCCTTTGCATACGTAGCAGGAGCAAAGCGGGTGGTCATAAACAGCATTGCAATTAGCGTTATTACCAACATAAACCAAGATGCTTGATAGCGTGCAGTAACATCGAGTAAAACACCTGCTATATAAGGCACGATAGCGGTAATAATAAAGCCAACACCTTGGACAAACGCAGTGAGTACACCTGCCAATTTTGGATTAGACAAGTGATCGAGCGCCACGGTGAGTGTTAGCGAAAAACAAGCACCTAAACCACACCCTATCATCCCCACCCAAACGTTCATCATAGAATCGGGCATCAATATTAATCCTATAAAACCTATTAGCTGAATCGCAACAGCAAAAAATAACCAAGGTCGCCTGTCTAAGCGGTGTGCTGAAAATACCGGTGCACCCAATGCACCATTTACCTGAAAAACAGTCATAACGCCAATAAGCTCCCCACTATTTTGTGCACTCCATCCTAAATCCTGAGCGTAACTAGGTAACCAAGCAATCATGCACGCGTAACCGCCATTAGCGAGTCCAAAATAGGCAGCAAGTAACCATGCTCGCTGGTTAAAAAATAAATTAAGCTTAATACTGTTATGCTTTGCGTCCATCGGCTCCTGCGGCCTTAACCACCAAAGCAACAGAGCAATAACAGGAATAATAAGCCACACTCCAAGCCCTGCTTGCCAACTGCCATAGTGCACCGCCACTCGCGGCGTTAATATTGCAGCTATACCACCGCCTGCCATAAGTGAGGCAGAATACACTCCCATAGCTAAAGGAACTCGCTGTGGATACCAACGTTTAACCACTCCTGGAGCCATCGCTTGCACTATTGCAATGCCTGTACCGCCTAATAGCGCACTGATTATTAACGCCCAACCACTGCCAAGCCACAAACGCCAAAAACCAGCTAATGCAATTGCAAACAATCCACCAGCAATCCACGCATTTTCACTTAAATAACGCCCAAGCCAAGGAAGCAATAATGGAAACACGCCCATACAAAACATAGGGAGTACGGTTAACAAAGACGCCCCTTGTAAACCAAGCCCAGTGCTTAAACGAATTTCTTCAAGTAATGGGCCGGTAGAGGTAAGCGTGGGTCGTAAGGTCATTGCGAGCACAGCAATGATTAACATTGGCCAAAAAAGCGAAAGCGCCGATACATAAGAAGAAGTAGAAGTGCTGTGATTACTCATCAATAAAAACCATCCTTAATAACCAAAAAAAGCCGGCGCTTAGCGCCGACTGTTTATATACAAATATTATAAAGCGTTTAGAAAGGCTTGTAAGGTAAGAACTTACCATCAAGCGTAATTACAGCACGTGAGCCACCTTCAGGATCTTCAACTTTTTTCATATCTACTTTAAAATTAATTGCACTAATAATACCGTCGCCAAACTGCTCATGAACTAATGCCTTAAACGTTGTACCGTATACTTGCATCATTTCATAAAAACGGTAAATAGTCGGATCGGTTGGCATATTGTTTTCGACACTACCACGTAGTGGAATAGCTTTAAGTAACTCAACCGCACTTGCATCAAGGCCCAGCGTTTGTGCCACTTTTTCAGCGGCTTCTGCAGGCAATGGGTGCTGGCCTAATAAAGCCGCCGTCACGTAAACGTCGCTTAAACCTGTGCCCTCTGCAATTTGTTCAAACGACAGATTTTTTTCTGCTTTTGCAGCAATAATTATATCGGTTAATGCTAGGCGCGCCGTGTTGCTCACTTGAGATTGGATCATAATAGTACCTCTTACAATGGTTGGTTAAACAGCTACAGGAAGCTGAATTGGATATGCACGAACATCGGTATGTTCGGCAAGGGAAACAAACGTATTCGTTGCGCCATTTAAAGCTTCAATGCCGCCAGATTCGATATCATAAACCCAGCCATGTAATGCCAAGCGACCTTCGCCAAGCGCAAGACGCACCGATGGATGGGTTTTAATGTTTTCAAGTTGTGCGATAACGTTTTCGCGTACCATAGCTTCAATATGCTCACGTTCATTTGCGTGATTGCGCGCTTCATTGACAATGCGAGCTGAGTCGGCGTAACGCAGCCAACTGCCAACAGCAGGCATGTGATCCATGCACTTACAGGTTGCTATTGCCGTCATTGCTCCGCAATCAGAATGGCCGCAAATAACCACATCGGTCACTTGCAGTGCAGTAACTGCATATTCAACTGATGCAGAAACCCCGCCAGGCTCAGGCCCGTAAGATGGGACGATGTTTCCGGCATTGCGAATAACAAATAATCCACCAGGTTCACGTTGTGTTACGAGCTCAGGCACTAAACGACTGTCAGAACATGAAATAAACAAAGTCCGTGGATTTTGCTTAGTAGCCAAATTTTTAAATAAATCGGCACGCTCTGGGTATGCATCACTTTGAAACTTTAAAAAACCTTCAATGATATCTTTCATAACGGGTGTCTCTATATTGTCGATGAGGTGAATATTACGCCCGCTTTTTAATAAGGTAAAAGACTGGTATATTATGATACCGATAAGAAATACTTATAGTTAGCTATGATACTTCGCCACATCAATTACTTTTTGGCCGTTGCCAAGCACAAAAACTTCACCAAAGCAGCAGCGTCCTTATATGTGTCTCAACCTGCGTTGTCGCAACAAATTAAACAGCTTGAAGAAACCCTCGGTGCACCTTTATTTGACCGCTCAGGGCGCAGCGTAAAGTTAACCGATGCGGGTGAGGTATATGCTCGTTATGCACACAGAGCCTTGCAGGATTTAGAAGAAGGTAAGCGGGCGATTCATGATGTACAAAACCTCAGCCGAGGTTCATTGCGAGTGGCTATTACGCCGACGTTTACTACTTATTTTATTGGGCCATTAGTCAACGCATTTCATCAGCACTACCCCAACATCACCTTAAGCATGGAAGAAATGTCGCAAGAACGCATGGAAAATCGTTTGTTAGATGATGAGTTTGATGTAGGTATAGCCTTTGAAGGCAACCATAGTGCAGACATACACGCCCAAACTTTATTACAAGAGACACTCGCTTTAGTAGTAAATAAACACCATGCTTTAGCTAGCAAACACCGTATTGACCTGAGCACTTTAAATGAACAATCACTGGTGCTGCTCAGTAATGAGTTTGCAACTCGCGAACAAATTGAACGTCATTGTCGCCAACACAAGGTGCAGCCTAATGTACTTATGGAAGCCAATTCACTCAGTGCCGTTATTGAAATAGTGCGCCATACACAACTAGCTACTTTGCTTCCCTCTAACATAGCGAGTAAACACGAAGAGTTAGTTGCCATTACTCTTGCACCTTCATTATTAAAACGTACCGCGGTGTTACTACAGCGACAAGATGCTTACCAAAGTGCCGCAACAGCCGCTTTTATAGAGCTGGCTCACAGCACCGCTGAGGCAATAAGCTCAAACATATAACGATAAAACTAAAAGCCGCTCAGTTTATGAATGTCGTGCTTGAGCATAAGCCAGCTATTGCCTACAATAGCGCATAATTAATTCAACGCAGATCACCAATATGACTGATACAAACAAACCAGAATTACCAAATCAACTGTCTATCAACCCACGTAGCAAATTTTATGTAGAAGAAGTATTTGAGCATGAAATCGGTATTACACTTAACGGTAAAGAGCGTTTTGACGTTGAAGAATACTGCATCAGCGAAGGTTGGATAAAAGTAGCGGCACCTAAAGCGCTAGACCGTCGCGGCCAGCCATTACTTATGAAAGTAAAAGGCACTGTAGAAGCGTTTTACAAGTAATTGCTTACTTGTAAAAAGAAAAGCGACACCTTACTGGGTAGTCGCTTTTTTTGTGCCTTTTAAAAACAGCTTTAACATGTTGAACTTTTTTCATACTCAACCTGATGAAGTTTCATTATGAATTTTCAAAAAGTATGTTTGAATAGCCTTAATTATTTAGACGTATAGAAGTCCATTATGAGTAGGTTAACAATATTAGATGGCGGCATGGGTCGTGAACTCAAGCGCATGGGCGCGCCATTTTCACAGCCACTTTGGAGTGCACAAGCTTTAATAGAAGCACCACAATGCGTAACTCAAGCGCATCAAGCTTTTATAAATGCGGGGGCAGAAATTATTACAGTAAATAGCTATGCGTGTGTCCCCTTTCATTTAGGTGAAACGCTTTACCAAGCACAAGGTGCAGCACTTGCACAGCAAGCTGCTGTAATTGCAAAAAAAGCAGCTCAAAACACTAATCAAAACGTGCTAGTTGCGGGTTCATTGCCACCCGCATTTGGATCGTACCGTGCTGATTTTTTCCAAAGTGAACGCGCATTTACTATTTTAAATACCCTGTATAAAGCACAAGACGAATATGTCGATGTTTGGATTGGTGAAACCATATCAAACATTGAAGAAGCGCGGGTTATGGCAAGGGTGCTTAAGAATTCAAACAAACCATGTTATTACGCATTTACCTTAAATGATGAAGTAAGCGAACAAGCGACATTGCGCTCTGGTGAATTAGTATCCGACGCTATCTTAGCATTACTCGAACATAATATAGCGGGCATATTCTTTAACTGCTCTATCCCTGAGGTTATTGAACAAGCGCTACGCGACACTAATCGCGTACTAAAACAGCAGAATAAAAATGTTGATTTAGGGGTCTTTGCAAATGGTTTTACACCAATCGCCAGCGATTATAAAGCCAATGAAGGCTCGCAAGGTTACCGCGACTTATCACCCGCTGAGTATGTAGCGTTTGCAAAGCAATGGCATAGCCTAGGCGCAACAATTATTGGCGGCTGCTGTGGTATTGGCCCCGAATTCATAGCAGCGCTGGTAAAGTGGAAAAGCGATATTAAAGCGCTTTAATATCGCTTATTTAACTACAAAAGTATCGAGAACCCCTTTTGAGCTTATTGACTGCTTCCCAATACCCAATCGAGCCCTTGTATTGCGGTGGTTGGGAATGCGGTTGCATGCTGCGCTCCCTCAATAACAACACTTTTTAATTTTATATTATCACTATTAAGCGCGTTAATTTTTTGCACAAGTTGCGCTGCGCCTTCAACCATATTTTGCCCTTCACCAAAGGCTGGCGTTTCCTTTGCGCCCACAGATACATAAACCTTTATTGGCATTTGGGGCTTATTCGCTTTTAACGCTAGCAGTGCATTATTATCAAACCAAACCGACGGGCTGCCAATAATATAATTGCTAAATAGCTCAGGCATCGTAAATAAAACAGTGGCGCCAAATAAGCCACCTAACGAGTTACCTATATACGTTCTTTGCGTGTTGCTTGCTCGGTAACTTTTTTCGATAAACGGCAGCACAGTATTTTTTAAAAACAGTGCATGATTTTTAGCGTTACCGGTTTGTTTTTTCCAGCTCAGGGATTGAGTGGGTGTATAATCCCTAACTCGACTACTAGCTCCTCTTGAGCCTTTTTCATAGCCAATCGCCACAATAATAGCCTGTTGCATTTTGCCGCTATTCATTGGAAACCGTGTGGCACCGGCAACAATAGGAAATGCATACGGCGCATCGGTTAAATAAATAACAGGATACGTTTTATTAGGCTCCTTTGCATATGACTTAGGTAGCTGGATAAAAATAGGATACACCCGCTTGGTAGCAGGATCAGTGAGCTCTACAACAGTACTTCTGGGGATTTCGTAAGGGGTATTTGCGCTTAATTTAAAACAGATGAAAACACAAAGTAACAGCAAAAGCTTTAAAGCAGTATTCACTAAATTAGTTTACCTAAAAAACGATATTTATAATTACAATGCCACATAGTCGCTATGTTTAACACTGGCAGTGTTAAACAAGTTGGTCTGATTTATCACCTGAACAGCGGCATTTTTCGTTATTTTTTTTAAAACACTGTTGGTAGTTAAACCAATGGGCTAATGCGATAAAAGCGGAGCCAATTAAAGTGAGTGCTTTTTCGGCCTCTTCTTGACCTAGCAATACTGCAATTATCAAAAAAGCTAGACCAACAACTCCACACGCCATATAACGTGTACGTTTGTGCTTTTTACAGCCTAAGCTTAAAGCTAATAAGCTTGTTGGTAATACTGCAGCAAGAACCCATAAGTGAAACTGTTCACCATTTATTTGTAGTACAGCAAAGCTTGGCAACAGCGCTAAAATAACCGGTGTTGCAAAACAATGTACCGTGCACATTAACGAAAGCCCAATGGCAAACTTGTCTGCTGTCGTTTGAGTCAGCTTCATTATTTATCCTTCTTTTTAATTGTGTTAGCGGTACTTTGCTGGCACCCAAAACAAACACCTGAGATTTCTAATTGCGAAGTTGCTGGCGTAAACCCTTTCATTTTCAGTTCCCTAAACAAAGATTTAACCGAATTGTTAAGGTCATTCACCTCACTTGCTTTATTACAAGAGCTACAAATTAAAAACATCGATAGTTGATGCTCTCTATCATCATTAACGTAACTGCACGGTATAAACTTATTTTCTAACTTTAATCTATGTACCAGACCTACCGACTCTAAAAAACCTAATATCCGATAAACGGACATTGCCAAAATCGGTGTATTTATTTGCTTATTAAATTGATCTGTTAACTCATAAGCAGACAAAGGTTTATTTGCTTTCAATAGAATTTCAAATACCTGCTGACGTTTTGGCGTTAATTTTTTTTCAAAGGCTTCACATCTTTTTATCGCAAAACCCATCATCTCTTTAAATTGCTGCTTATTCATATTACCCACTCTAATGTAGTGGGCTGATGTTTTAACTTTGCCATCCTTGTTGCTCAATGCCTCCGCTGTGGTTTTACCTAAAAACTTATTAACTAGAGCTAAATAAATGTAACAACTAACTTTTGCTTTACAGCAAACAGATCCCCCACGAACAACACCTAAACAACGACAGAAACACTTAAAGCACTGAATTTAAATAAATTTAATTTAAATTATGTAGATGAAGCAGCCAAATTATATATCCTGAGTGATTTTTAGTTAATTAACTATTGATACAATATAACATTTCAAGCACAATTGATACAATATAACATCCGCAAAGGAATTCAAATGACACGAAAATCTCAATTAGCTTTGTTTATAGCAGCCCTACTACCAACAAATGCGCTTGCAAATACCATCGAAGGTGTTGTTCTAAACAACCAAGGTAAAGTTGTGACCAACGCAACTGTAGAAGTTGAAGGCTCAGATATAACAGCAGTAACAGATGCAAGCGGTAAGTTCGTAATAACTGATTTAAAAAGTGGTTTAAAAGAACTTCATATTACCGCCCCTGGTTATGCCCATCTGCATCGAGATATCACATTTAGTGATGATAAAAGCCAATCAATTACCTTTAACTTAGAACGTTCACCCATTGAAGTAATTGATATTGAAGCGACGCCTATTCACATGTCGGCAATGGAATCCGCGTCTCCCGTTAGCGTGTTATCTGGCGAACAATTAAGACGGCAGCAAGCTGCAACCCTTGGCGATAGCCTTGAAAAACTCCCGGGGGTTAATACTAACTTTCATGCAAAAGTAGCAAGTACACCTATTATTCGTGGCTTAAGCGGGCCGCGTGTTCTAATTACTCAAAATGGCCTTGATGTCAGTGATGTTTCGCGCGTTGGCCCTGATCACTCCGTTGCATCAGAGGCATCAACCGCAAAACAAATCGAAGTATTACGTGGCCCTGCCACATTATTTTATGGCAGCGGCGCCATTGGTGGTGTGGTTAATGTAGTTGATAATCGGGTGCCTACCGACAGCACAACTCGCGGCGAATGGAACCTTGAGCACAACTCTGTTGATAATCAAAAAGTAGCCTCGTTTAACGCCACTACAGGAACTGATTCCTTTGCATTTTATGCCGACGCCTTTTGGCGTGAAGCCGATGACTATGAAATACCCGTGGCCGCTGAATTAGCCCATGATGACCATAACCATGAAGAACATAGTGGCGATTACACCGTTGCAAATAGTAATGAAGAGTCTGACGGCTTTACCTTAGGTACTAGCTATCTATTTGATCAAGGTTTTGTAGGTATAGCTGTTGAGCAATTTAATCGTCAATACGGCATTCCAGGCCACACCCATGGTGGCGAAGATGTTAATAGCGCTGAGGAAAGCGTATATGCCGACTTAGAGCAAACTAAAGTGCAGTTGCTAGGTGAATATAACCTTGATAACAAATGGCTTAATAGAGTAAACCTGCGCGCAGGTTTTACAGATTACGAACATGCTGAAATTGAACATGGCGCAGTGGGTACCACGTTTGAAAATGAAACCAATGAGTTACGCGTAGACTTAATGCATAACCCGTTTGCGCAGTGGAATGGTGGTTTGAGCTTTCATTACAAACACAGTGATGTTGAAGCGCAAGGCTCAGAGGCATTCACACCACCGTCACAAACACAAAGCTTTGCTATAGCACTGATGGAAGAAAAACACTTTGGTGACTTTTTAGTGCAATTAGGTGGCCGAGTTGAACGGGTAACCATCGATGCTGATAACGTGTTACTACCTAACATTGATGCACACGCACACAATGACACCGATGTTCATGACGATCATGCTCATGAAGAACATGCCGGCAATACTCGCGTATTTGACGTAGAACAAGAATTCACTCCTGTCAGTTTATCAACAGGTGTCGTGTGGGATTTTGCACCTAGTTACAACTTGGGTTTATCGGTATCTCGTTCTGAGCGCGCTCCTTCGGTGTCTGAGCTATTATCATTCGGCCCTCACATTGGAACTGGTACTTATGAAGTAGGCGCACTATTTGATATTCATGAAGACGGACATTTTGGTTTATCTGAGCAAGCGCTTGACCTAGAAACAGCAAACAATATTGATTTAACGTTTCGTAAAACCCAAGGTGATATCGGTTTCATTCTTAATGCTTTCTACAACCAAGTAGACAATTATTATTACCAAATCGACACAGGCCTATACGCCGAAAGCGGCCACGACCATGGTGATGAGCATAATCATGACCACGGTGACGAGCATGATCACTCATCTGAACTCCCAGTTTATTTATTTAAAACAGATGACGTAATTTTGCATGGCTTTGAAGCCCAATTTGCATGGCAGTTAACCGATGAGTTTAAAGTTAATTTATTCTCAGATTACGTTCGTGCACGCCTTAAAGACGGTGGCGATTTACCACGCACACCACCGCTACGTTTTGGTACTGAGTTTAGCTACCAAACAAATAAGCTAAGTGCGCACCTTCACGTAACTCGTTATCAAGAGCAAGACCGTACCGCGCCAGAAGAAACAACCACAAACGGCTACACCATGCTTGATGCCAGCGTTTCATATGACTTATCAGTGCTAAATCAAGATATGTCCGTGTATCTACGTGGCACTAACTTAACAGACACAGAAGCGCGCGTGCATAGCTCATTTTTAAAGAATATAGCACCACGTCCAGGTCGTAGCTTTGCGTTAGGTATTCGCGGTTATTTTTAAGCGCTAAAAAATTATAAATAAAGGAAATTAACATGACTAAACTATTCAAATTAAAATTAATTGCACTGGCAATAAGCAGCACATTAATCACCGCTTGTGGTGATGCAGAAACAAACATTGTTGAAAAAGACCCAATAGAAGTACCTGATGACGGCCACGATCATGGCGATGGTGGCGACCACGGTGATGAATACACTATTGATTCATTAGGTAGGCTTGCGATACTTGCTGGCGATAGCAACGAAGCGAACTTTTTCGACTTAGACGACAATGAGCTTCTTGATACATTCACTCTTACTAATGATTCAAACACGCTATCGTCGTCGCCTGACTTTCGTTATGCCGTGATTGCTAGCCGCGCTCAAGATTACCTCGGCTTTATAGACGGTGGCTTATGGCGTGAAGATCACGGCGCACACCTTCATGATTACGAACAAAGCCCTGCTTTTAGTAATTATGAGTTAACCAGTGGCAGTCGCCCTACTCACTTGGTAAAACACGATGGTCAGTTAGCGGTATTTTATGATGGTGATGCAGCATCAGGCACAACTGCGTCTGTTGAAGTATTAACAGATAACGACATAACAAACGCAACAGCGGCCCTACCTGGCATTAGTTACGACATTAATATGCACGGCGTCGCTGAGCCTCGTGGAGAGCATTTATTAGCGACCATTCGCCGCGATGATGCCGAAAGTACATCAAACGCTAAAATTTTGCCGGATCAGGTAGGTGTTTATCACTTTCATGATGGCGAATACGAACTTGAACAAACGTTAGAGTTAACATGCCCTGATTTGCACGGCGCAGCACAAAACCATGATTACGTAGCGTTCGGCTGTAGTGACGGTGTGCTATTAGCCCACCAGCATGATGACGAATACCACGCTGAAAAAGTAATAAATATTGATGCCGTCGGCGACTTACGCATTGGTAGTATATACGGCCATGAGGGCAGCGAAACCTTTATTGGTGTTGCATCTGGTCACGGCGGCGGCCCTGCTGTGATTGTGAGTATAAATCCTGCGAAAGCTGAAATGGAAGAATTTGAATGGCAACTAGCCGATGGCGCAAGCGCTGTTTCTTACTCTTTCTCAGCGAATGGCGAGCACTTTTTAGTTTTAGACAGCCTAGGCTTTTTAAATGTGCTTGAGGCGCATGCGCACGACGATCACATACACTGGGAGCTAGCAGGTCAAGTTGATATCACGCAAGAAGACGTAACAACTATGCCTGAAGGCATGAAGTTTAGTATGACAGTAGCGCAAAATGGTCAGTTTGCTTACGTAGCCGACCCAATAGCCCAACACGTTGTGCAAGTACACTTAGAAGACTTAGAGATTGAAGGCGAGTTAGAACTTACATTCCCACCAGCGGCTATCACTTGGTTAGGTATTGCAGAAAAAGAACACGAACATTAATTTCATATCCGTATTTACTTAAAGGTTGGCGCTTTTTGCCAACCTTTTTTATTCACATTTTGTAACAGACCTTTTATCGTAAGTGCATCGCTATTTTGCACCTTATTGTTATGATGGGATAGCTATTAATATAGGACGTAATTCCATGAAAAAACTAACAACATTGGCTCTTGCCTTGGCTGCAGCAATCGCGCCGGGTGTATCGGCCTATGAGACTAAAGACACTCGTTTACTCCGCTTTCCAGATATCCATAACCAAACCGTTACCTTTGTCTACAGTGGCGATATTTATATTGCGAATACGCAAACAGGCGAAAGCAAACGCTTAACCGACCATATTGGCTTTGAAACATTTCCTAAGTTTTCCCCTGACGGTAAGCGCATTGCATTTTCAGCCGAGTATAACGGTAGCCGACAAATTTATGTGATCAACAGTGACGGTTCAAACCTAAAGCAACTTACTTATTATAATGACGTTGGCCCAATGCCACCGCGTGGAGGTTTTGATTACCGCGTTTTAGATTGGACCGCCGATGGTAAAAATGTGGTATTTAGAGCTAACCGCACACCATGGGGAAAACGTATGGGCCGCCCTTACATGGTTCCTGCAGATGGCGGACTTGAGCAGCCATTAGCGATTCCAGAAACTGGTGGCGGCATGCTATCTCCAGATGGCAGCAAGTATGTTTATACGCCAATTGACCGAGAGTTTCGTACGTGGAAACGTACTCGTGGTGGTCGTGCGCAAGATGTATGGATTTATGATTTAGAAAAAAACACCTCAGAACAACTAACTACAAACCGTGCAACCGACCAGCAACCAACTTGGGTTGGTGACAATATTTACTTTGTGTCTGACCGTGATTACACGCTAAACCTTTACCAGTACCGCAAAGGCAGCGAACCAAAAAAACTTACCAACTATAAAAACTTTGACGTACTTTGGCCTTCAGCTGGCCCAAATGCGATTGTTTATGAAAACGGCGGTTATTTATATCGCTTTGACGCAAAAACACAAAAAAGCGCTAAGCTAAGCATTAACATTGCTGGCGTGCGCCAATACGCAATGCCGTATAGCAAAAATGTTAGCGATTTTATTGATTCTATGTCGCTCTCTCACGATGGTAAACGTGCTGTATTTACTGCCCGTGGTGAGTTGTTTAGTGTACCAATTAAACAAGGGCCTACACGCAACTTATCTTACACAGAAAAAAGCCGCGAAATAGATGCAAGCTGGTCACCAAATGGGCGCTACATAGCCTACATGAGCGATGAAAGCGGCGAGTACGAAATTTACTTAAAAGATCGCAGTAAAAATAATGCTATTAAGCAACTCACTAGCAATGGCACTATTTGGCGCTTTACGCCTATTTGGTCACCAGATAGCTCTAAATTGTTGTTTTCAGATAAAAACAACACACTTTGGTGGTTAGATGCAAAATCGGGCAAGCAACACAAAATTGATACCGGTATTTACGACGAAGACGGCATTACTCAATATACTTGGTCGCCTAACAGCCAAGACATTGTATTTGTTAAAAATAATGAAAACCGTTATACCTCGCTATGGCACTACAACCTTAAAAAGAAAAAGGTAACGCGCTTAACAGACGAAATGAGTAATGAGCAAAACCCTACTTTTTCGCCTGATGGTCAATATCTTTACTTTAGCTCAGAGCGCGACTTTAACCTGGCATTTAGTAGCTACGAGTTTGATTACATGTTTAATCGTGCAACTCGTATTTATGCAGCTGCAGTAAACGATAGTGTTAAACCGCTTATTGCCTTACAAAGTGACGAAGCCACGATTGTCCAAGATAAAGAAGATGAAAAAGAAGACGACAAAAAAGTTAAAAATGCACTGCAAAGCAATGACTTTATGCAACGTGTTACCGCACTTAATGCCCCTGCGGGCGATTACCGTGGCTTAACCGCAGTAAAAGACGGCGTACTGACTCTTGCTAATGGCGGTTTACAGCTAATAGGCACCGATCACAACAGTGAGCTAGAAATAGTCGCCAAAGGCGTTAGTAATTACACCATTTCAAGCAATAGCGAACACCTACTTGTACATACAGATGGCGGTTACAGCTTAATTGAACCTAAGCCAAAACAAGATTTAGACGCAAATAAGCTCGATTTAAGCAAAATGACGCTTAAAATTAATCCGCAAGCAGAGTGGCAACAAATGTATGTAGAAGGTTGGCGCACACTGCGCGATTGGTTCTACGACGAAAACCATCACGGACAAGATTGGGATGCTATTTTAGCTAAATACCAACCTATGGCTGATGCCATTAGCCATCGTAGCGACCTTGATTATGTTCTTAGCGAAATTGCCGGTGAAATTAACTCTGGCCATATTTATGTGCAGTCGGGTGATATGCCTAAAGCAGAGCGTAAAAACCATGGTTTATTAGGCGCTAAGCTTGCAAGCGACCCATCTGGTTATGTAAAAATAGAACAAATCTTTAAAGGTGAAAACTGGCATGACGATTTCCGTTCACCGCTTGGCACCACAGGTGTAAAAGCACATAACGGCGATTACATTATTACGGTAAATGGCCGCTCAGTAAAAGACGTTGCTAACTTTTACGAACTCCTTGAAAACACCCAAGGCGAGCAAGTAGAGCTAGTGCTAAACAACAAGCCGCGTAGCAAAGGCGCATGGCAAATAACTGTAAAACCGATAGCAAGTGAGCAAGGCCTACGTTATTTAAACTGGGTTAATTCGCGTGCAGCCTACGTTGATAAGCTATCAAGTGGGCGTATTGGCTATGTGCACCTGCCAAATACAGCCTATGAGGGTAACCGCGCCATGTTTAAAAACTACATGCCGCAAACAACCAAAGACGCCATGATTATTGATGACCGTTACAATGGCGGCGGTTTTATTCCTGAGCATATGATCACCTGGCTTGCGCGTAAACCGCTTAACTATTGGAAACGCCGTGGTGTAGAACCAACTAAAACACCGCAGTTTGCACACAATGGTCCTAAAGCCATGCTAATAAATGGCTATTCAAGTTCTGGTGGTGACGCAATTCCTTACTACTTCCGCCAAGCTGGTCTAGGTAAGCTAATTGGTACCCGTACATGGGGTGGTTTAATTGGTATTTCTGGTAACCCAAGCCTTGTAGACGGCGGGCAAGTAATTGCTGCTACATTCCGTATTTTAGATACAAAAGGTAACTGGATCATAGAAAACGAAGGTGTTGCACCAGATATTAAAGTAATCGATCGTCCTGAGCTTATTTATAAAGGCCAAGACCCATCAATAGAGCGTGCTGTACAAGAGTTATTAAAGGAGCTTAAAGAAAATCCTAAACAACCCTTAGTGATACCACCAGCACCTTCTAAGTTTTAATTTGCTGCATAGCTAAACAAGCTAATACCAATAAAAAACCCTGCAAATTTGCAGGTTTTTTTATAATTCGAGTTTAATGACTTATATGTATTAAGGCTTATCTTTTTCTCCAGCCGCTCCATACGTCATCTTCTTGGTTGGATTTGTTTTTCTTCTTTTTCTTACCTGTGCCTTCAGGCTTTGCCATTGGCTTATCATTTTTAAGTGCTTGTGCGGCATCAAGGTTGGCTTGATTTACTGCAAAGCCTGTAACCTCTTCGCGCTCTAAACGTAGTTTGTTTTTCTTTTCAATAATTCTAAAGTGATGGAAGTCTTCATAATCAATTAACGATAACGCTAAACCGACTTCGCCGGCACGGCCGCTTCGGCCAATACGGTGCATGTAATCAGCGGGGCTGCGTGGTAAGTTAAAGTTAATTACTACTGGTAGCTTTTCAATATCTAAACCACGGGCTGCAATGTCGGTGGCAATTAGTACTTCTATTTCGCCCGCTTTAAACTTTTCTATTACCCGAGAACGCTCGCTTTGGCCTTTATCACCATGGAACACTTGCGCATTCACGCCGCGCTTTTCAAGCTTGCTGGCTAAGTGCTCACAATCTTTTTTAGCGTTGACAAATATCAGCGCTTGGCGCCATTTGTGCTGCTTAATTAAATGCGCTAAAACCGTGGTTTTTTCGCCTTTATTAACTGTAAATACGCGCTGTACTAAGGTGCTTTCGTCTTTACTTTGAACTTGTATTTCAACCGGATTATTTAACAGCTCTTGCGTTAAAAGCGTTACTTGCTCTGGGAAAGTCGCTGAAAACAACATGGTTTGCTTTTTAGCCGGCATTAATGCCAATAGCTCAGCAAGCTCTTCAGTAAAGCCAAGGCTTAACATGCGGTCAGCTTCGTCAAGCACTAAGGTTGAAACTTTATCCAGCTTAATGGCATTACTTGAGATCAAATCAAGCAAACGTCCAGGGGTTGCCACGATAATATCGGCACCGCCACGTAGTGCCTGCATTTGGGTATTAACCGATACACCGCCAAACACCGCTACCGTTTTAATCGCGCCATTAAAGTTTGCAGAGTATGATTTAACACTATCAGCCACCTGCGTTGCCAGCTCACGAGTAGGCACTAAAATTAGCCCTGAAACAAAGTTACCTTTGCTCGGCGTTTTATTCGCGCCTTTTGCTAAAAATAGCGTTTGTAGCATAGGCAAAGCAAAGGTTGCTGTTTTACCTGAGCCGGTATTTGCCCCCGCAATTAAGTCACTCCCCGCCAAGATACTTGGAATTGCTTTTGCCTGAATCGGCGTAGGTTGCGAGTATTCAAGATCAGACAAACGAGCTAGTAGCTCTGGGATAAGGCCAAGTTCGGTAAACGTGCTAGGGCTTGCGGCTGAGGTCATATTTATTACGGGCTTATTGCTAAAAAAGTAGCCTGTAATTTTAGCGTATTTAGCACGTATTAAGTAGGGGTTAGTGATTTAAATAATATTTAGCTACAACTAATAAAAAGACGCTTGCGCGTCGTTTTTATTTAACAGTAACTAAAAACCCTAGTTACGCTTATCAAACTCTGCTTGTAACCTAGCTTTTGTTTCTTTTAAGTAATTTATATAAGGGTATGAGTCATCTGCAATGGCTAATGCAGACTCTATCTGTTCAAGCGCTTGACGAGTATCACCTTGCATTTCATAGCCATAAGATAAGGCAGAAAGCGCATCGACTGATTTTGGGTGGTTTTTTAAATTGTACTTAAACACCTCAATAGCACGGGTAAACTGCTTGCTGCCCGTTAGGTTATAACCGAGTGATCTAACAGCACGGTCTGGTGGAGATATCTGCTCGCCCCATTGGTGAGATAATGTTTTGTAATAACCATCAATAGAGGCTACATCGTCAGTTAAAGCACTTATAGGCATTTGTTTAGGTAAAAATAAGTTGTAATAGGCATTAAATACGCCAGCAGCAGCGGTTAAGTTATGCGAGATACCATCAAACGCATCACTAGAGAAGCGTAACCCTGGCACTTTATGTGATTGCAGTGATTGCTGTAATTCATCATACCTTTCACGCATTATACCGGCTTCTTCGCCAATATTAATGTAAACGTAATTGTTAAGTTCTTTCGTTTTAGTTATAAACGATTTTGTGCTTTTTACCGATGCGCCATAATTCCACCAAACCGCAGGGCTATATGCAATATGCGCTTGAAATAGTTCGGGCTTTGCCTGCAAAGCATATAGCGCAAATACACCGCCCGCAGAGGCGCCAGATATAACCTTATAGTCATGCGTGCGATAGTTCTTATTTACTAAAGGAATGAGCTCTTGCTCAAAGAACGCTAAAAACGTTGCCGCACCGCCCCCTTCACCAACTGGGCCCTGTGGCTCTTTATTCACTGTAGGGTAAAAATCTCTAAGTCGATTAGTGTTTTCAATAGCGACAATAATAACCTCAGGCGCACGATTATCATTTTGTAAACGCTCAATAACAGAACTTGCAAGCGGTATATTACCCGCGCCATCTAAGCGATATATAACAGGATATACCTTATTTGGCTCAGCTTGATAACTCTTTGGTAACTGTACGACAACTGTGCGTTCTTCGTTTAAAACAACCGATTTAATAGTATGTGTGTACTGAGAGTAATCTGTACTTTGCTGTTTAGTGCCAGATTGTGCAAAGGCACTTTGTGAACTAAAAATACTAAAGCTAACAAAACAAATAACGGTTAATAAACGCATGACTAATCCCTTAGAGAATAATAAGTTACTTAAGCTAACAGAGTTTCAGGCACAAAAAAAGCGCCTTAAGCGCTTTTTTAACATTAATAAAAACCTATAACCTTTTGATTTTACTCAACTGTAACCGATTTTGCTAGGTTACGTGGTTGGTCAACATCAGTGCCTTTAATGACCGCTACATAGTACGACAGTAACTGTAGTGGAATTGTATATACAACAGGGGCAATTACGTCATCTACGTGGTTTACGTTGATTACACGCATTGTGTCGTCTGACTCAAAGTGTGAGTCTTTATCAGCGAATACATAAATGATGCCGCCGCGAGCACGTACTTCTTCTACGTTTGATTTAAGCTTTTCAAGCAATTCATTGTTTGGTGCTACAACAATAATTGGCATGTCGGCATCAATAAGCGCTAATGGGCCGTGTTTAAGCTCACCTGCTGCGTAGGCTTCAGCGTGAATGTATGAAATCTCTTTAAGCTTAAGTGCGCCTTCCATCGCGATTGGGTATTGTGAGCCGCGCCCTAAAAACAGTGAATGGTGTTTATCAGCAAATTCTTCAGCAAGGTCTGCAATGCCATCAGCCAATAGTAGCGTTTCTTCTAATTTAGCTGGTAGCAGTTTAATAGCGTTAACAATCGCGCTTTGATCTAAGCCTTTCTCTTGCGCAATAGACGCAGTAAGCATTAACAAACCAACAAGCTGCGTAGTAAATGCTTTAGTAGAGGCTACACCAATTTCAGCGCCAGCTTTGGTCATAAAGGCAAGGTCTGATTCTCGCACAAGCGATGAGCCTGGTACGTTACAAATAGTCATTGAACCCATATAGCCTTGCTCTTTAGCTAAACGCAGTGCAGCTAAAGTATCAGCCGTTTCGCCTGATTGTGAAATAGTTACTAGTAGGCTATTTTCGTGTACAAATGACTGACGGTAACGGAACTCAGAGGCAATTTCTACGTTACAACTAACACCTGCAAATTGCTCAAGCCAGTAACGAGCAACCATACCTGAGTGGTATGACGTACCACAGGCAATAATTTGTACGTGTTTTACGTCTTTAAATATTTGCTGTGCGCTATCGCCAAAAGCATCAATCGCTACGCGGTCATCGTTTAAACGTCCTTCAAGGGTGTTACGTACTGCAAGTGGCTGCTCATAAATTTCTTTTAGCATGTAGTGACGGTAATCACCTTTGCCTGATGCATCTTGTGTGATGTTTGATTCAACAACTTCACGCTCAACCGCGTTGCCATCTGCATCAAAAATTTCTACAGTGTCGCGAGTAATACGCGCTACATCACCTTCTTCTAAGAAGATAAAGCTGCGAGTCACTGGTAATAATGCAAGTTGATCAGAAGCAATAAAGTTTTCACCAAGGCCTAAACCAATAACTAACGGGCTACCTGAGCGAGCTACAATAATTTCGTTATCATTCGCTTTATCAAACACAACGGTACCAAATGCACCTTCAAACTGCTTAACAGCAGCTTGAACTGACGCTAATAAAGTGGTGTGCTGCTGACGTAACTGATGAATTAAATGCACCATGACTTCAGTGTCGGTGTCTGATAAAAACTCGTAACCGTCGCCTTTAAGTGCTGCACGCAAGCTTGCGTGGTTTTCAATGATTCCGTTATGTACAAGTGCTAATTGATTGCTTGAAACATGTGGGTGAGCATTGGCTTCAGTTACACCGCCATGAGTCGCCCAACGAGTGTGTGCAATACCTGTGTGGCCGCTAACACCAGCTTGTTCAAGTGCTGACTCTAAGTTTACAACCTTACCAACTGCTTTAACTGTATTAAGTGTATTGCCTTCAAGTAAAGCTACACCTGCTGAGTCATAACCGCGGTACTCAAGACGCTTAAGGCCTTCAACTAAGATTTTATTTACTGGACGTTCTGCAACAGCCCCAACGATTCCACACATAGTGTCTCCATTAATTTTTTAATTCTAGCAACTTACGTTTTAGTTGCTATTCCATAATTTCTGCGCAAATTAGTTTTACACCACACGCCTCTATGGCTGCACGTTTATCACTTGCTAAGCCACTGTCGGTTATTAATGTGGTTACTGTTTGCCACGGTAATTCTAAATTTGGTATTTTTCGGCCAATCTTTTCTGACTCAACCAGCACAATAACTTCGCGCGCCGCTTTAGCCATCACTTGGCTTAATCCAACAAGTTCATTAAACGTGGTTGTTCCACGCGCTACATCAATGCCATCAGCACCAATGAATAGCTGATCAAAATCATATGAGCATAGAACATTTTCAGCTACTTGCCCTTGAAACGACTCTGAATGCGGATCCCACGTGCCACCTGTCATCAAAAGTGTTGGTTCATTTTCAAGTGCTAATAAACGTGTTGCCACTTTAATGGCGTTAGTCATAACAACTAACCCCTGCTTGGTAGCTAACTCAGGGATCATCGCTGCAGTAGTGCGGCCGCTGTCAATAATAATGCGGTTATGATCTTTTATAAGCGCCGCTGCTGCCTTAGCAATTGCTACTTTGCGCTTAGAATCGATCTCATCGCTTACTATCTCTTTTGGTAGCGCAATAGCCCCACCATAACGGCGCAGCAACAAGCCACTTTTCTCAAGCGCGGTTAAGTCTTTTCGAATGGTTACTTCTGATGTTTGAAACTGTTCAGCAAGAGTCTCAACGGCCACTTCACCAAGCTCATTTACTTGGCTAAGGATCAGATGACGGCGTTGCTGGGTGTTTCGTTTGGTCATTAAGTAACTGCTATTAAGTTTCGTTTCGAAAGTTAGGGGATTTTAAACGAAACATAATAAATGGCAAGTGAATGCATAAAAATAAAGCAGTTTTATTCAAATTATCATCATGCTTAAAGTAGGTTAAGCTAGGCACCATTATTTAAGTTAAACAAAATTGATATGCAGTCATTTAATAGTATTAGTAAAGAGAATCTAGCGCAGCGTAAAACTGTGCACGAAATTTGCCGCTTATTTAATAAAAGCCCCAGTAAAGGTAATTTAAAGCGAATAAAAGAATTATGCTCACACTGTGGTGATGGAGTAATTATTGAAGCGGGCTTTCATTGTGACTATGGCAGTCAAATACAAATTGGTGATCGTACTTTTATAAACATTAATTGCACTGTATTAGATGCACCAATTAATGAAGGTGTGATTACGATTGGTAGTGACTGCTTAATTGGCCCTAATGTTCAACTATTGGCCGTTTCGCATGCTGTGAACCCCACAGAGCGACTCAATAAAGAGAACTTTACAGCACCGATAATCATTGGCAATAACGTGTGGATTGGCGCGGGAGTTATTGTGTTAGCTGGTGTTACCATTGGTGATAACACTGTTGTTGGTGCGGGTTCAGTGGTAACTAAGAGCATTGCATCAAATACCGTGGTTGCCGGCAATCCAGCACGTGAAATAAGAAAGTGCTAAGGATCATCGTTAAGCCTTAGGCTCACATTTACCCTTATACCTCGAACCCGTATTTTCACTTTATTCCAGACGTAAAAAAGCCCGACTATTTCTAGTCGGGCTTTCTCTTATTTGGAGCCTGGTAATGTCCTACTTTCACATAGCAAATGCTACACTATCATCGGCGCTGTTTCGTTTCACTGCTGAGTTCGGCATGGGGTCAGGTGGGTCCAAAACGCTATTGTCACCAAGCAAATTTGGTGTAAGTTCGATTTAATCGACCTTACTAAAATTTGGAATTTCTGATAATAAAGTCTTCAAGTATCTACTTTAGTTATATTAACTTCTTCGCTTGTTTCACTATCACATAAAACGCG